>JAICGY010000260.1 GCA_025922915.1 Candidatus Methylomirabilota bacterium
CTCCCAGGCGTTGGCGACGGCGGCCAGCGGCGGGTAGGCGTGGACGCGGAGGGTCTCGACGAGCGGGGGCAGGGGCGCCGCGAAGTACTTGTAGTCGCCGATGCCGAACCGGTAGCGCGCCATGTCGATGCGGCTGCGGAAGCGCGCGTCGTCGTCGTAGAGCGCGACGAGCGCGGCGCACTCGCCCGGGGTGAGCAGGGGGCCCGTCCGCGCGTAGCCCCATTCCCAGAGCCCTCGCTCGAGGGTGTCCCAGTCGAGCCGCTGCAGGCGCGTGGCGAGGTCGGTCACGGCGAGAGTATCGCACCGGCCGGCCCGCCCTCGCCCGCCGGCGGAGACGCGGGACGGGCTACTTGACGAGGCCGAGGAGCTGCGGGACCCAGAGCACCGTCGGCGGCACGAAGGCGACCAGGAAGAGCACGACGACGATGGCCACGATGAACGGCAGGAGGGGCTTCACCAGCTTGTCCATGGACAGCCCGCTGATCGCCATGCCCACGAAGAGGCACAGCCCGACCGGAGGCGTCACGTGGCCGAGCGCGGAGGCGATGACGCACACCATGCCGAAGTGGATCGGGTGGATCCCGATCGCCTGGGCGCCGGGCAGCAGCACCGGGACGGTCACCAGGATGATCTCGGACGGCGTGAGGAAGGTGCCGAGGCAGATGTACAGGACGATGACGAGGATCAGGAACAGCCACCACGTGGGCGCGATCGTGCCGATCGCCTCCGCCACGCGGAACGGGAACTTCGAGTACGTGAGCACCCACCCGAAGGCGCCGACCAGCCCGATGATCAGGCCGATCACGCCGGACAGGCGGGCGGAGTCGGCGAAGATCTTCGGGAGGTCGCGCCAGGCCAGCTCCTTGTAGGCGAGGGGCGGGACCACGAGGGCGTAGACCACGGCGACGGCGGCCGCCTCCGTCGGCGTGAACCAGCCGAGCAGGATGCCGCCCATGATGATGACCGGGATCATGAGCCCGGGCAGGGCCTGGCGGAAGGCGCCCAGCAGCGCCGGCAGCGTGGGCGCGGGCTCGCGCGGATAGTTGCGGCGCCGCGCGATCACGAAGGTGGGGACCGCCATCCCGATCCCCACGAGGAGGCCGGGTACGTACCCGGCGGCGAACATGGCCGCCACCGACTCCTCCGCCATCCACGCGTAGACGACGGCGACGATCGACGGGGGGACGATCGGCGCCATGATCGCCGTGGAGATGGTGAGCGCGGTGGCGAAGTCGCGGTCGTAGCCCTTGCGCTCCATCTGGGGGATCAGGAAGGTCCCGAGCGCCGAGACGTCGGCCACGGCAGAGCCCGAGATGCCGCCGAAGATCATCGAGTCCAGGATGTTGACGTAGGCGAGCCCGCCCCGGAAGCGCCCGACGAGGACGGTCGCGAGGTCGATGATCGCGCGCGCCACGCCGCTCTTGGCCGCCACGTTGCCGGCCAGGATGAAGAGCGGCGCGGCCAGGATCAGGAACGAGTCGGAGAGCAGCCCCACGAACCGGGTGGGGATGATGATGGGGTTCAGCGCCGGGTAGAGCAATGCGGCCGCCAGCGTGCCGACGCCGAGCGCGATCGCGATCGGCGTGCCGAGCACGACGAAGACGAGGAAGACGATCAGGAGTGTCTCGGCCACAGCTCGCGGAGGGCGCGGACGAGGTTCCACGTCATGGGGAGGACGATCAGGACGGCGCCGACCGGCACCGCCGCGAAGACGTACCCGAGCGGCAGGCCCAGCCCGGCGCTGGTCTGCAGCTGGGCGTTCGGCACGAGGACGAGGCTGGTGCGGATCAAACTGAGGAAGAGCGCGATGCCGGCCGCCTCCGTCACCACCCGGGCGACGGCGCGCCGGCGCGGCGACCAGCGGTTGCGGAAGTAGTCGAGGGCCGTGTGCTCGCCCCGGTGCATGGCGGCGGCGGCGCCGAGCATGACCAGCCACACGAAGAGATAGCGCGGCAGCTCGTCGAGCCCGTCGAGGGTGGCGAGGCCGAGATAGCGCATGACGACCTGGACGAAGACGGCGAGCGTCATGGCGGCGAGGACGAGGCCGCCGAGCTGGCCGAGCGCGTCGTAGGCGCGCGCGCCCCGGCGCCCGAACGGCGCCGGGGATCCGGCGCCGCCGGGCGCGGCGTGCCCGTCCGCCACTACTTCAGGCTCAGGATGTGGTCGACGACCTTGCGCGCGTCCTTGCCGGCCGGCGTCGCGTAGAACTCCTCGTAGACGCTCTTCGTCGCCTCGCGGAAGGGCGCGGCGTCGGGCTTGGTGATGCTGACGCCCTTGGCCCGGACCTGGTCCTGGATGGACTTGTCCTCGTCCAGGATGAACTTGCGGTTCCACTGCTCGGCGTGCTTGGCCGCCTCCATGATCGCCTTCTGGGTCGCGGCGTCCTGCTTGGCCCACGAGGCCTTCGACATGATGAGGGCGACGGCCTGGTGCGTGTGGCGCACGTCGGCCACGTGCTTGACGATGTCGTAGAACTTGTTGTGGTAGTAGGTGTTGATCCCGCCCTCCGCGAAGTCGATCACCTTCGTCTGGAGCGAGGTGGCCACCTCCGGGAAGGCGATCGGCGTGGAGATCATGCCGAGCGCCTTGAAGGTGGCGACGAGGATCTTGTCCTCCTGCACGCGGATCTTCTTGCCCTTCACGTCGGCCACCGAGTTGATCGGGTAGTGCCCGTAGATGCCGCGGTAACCGGCGGCGATGAAGCCCAGGAGCTTGAACCCCTTCCGGTCGAGGACGGGCTCGTAGTACTTGCGCACGGTGTCGCTGCCGTCGAGGGCCGCGTAGACGTGCTGGTAGTCGCGGAAGATGTAGGGCAGCTGGAAGACGGACATCTCGGGCACGAGGGTCGAGAGGGGGGCGGTCGTGATGGGGCCGAAGTCCACGGTGCCGAGCTGGATCTGCTGGGCCACCTCGCGCTCGCCGCCGAGAGCACCGGAGTGGTGATGGACGACCTTGACCTTGCCGCCCGTCAGCTCGGCGAGCTTGTCGACGAACTGCTGGGACGTCTGACTCGTGCCGTGCTTGGGCGGGTTGACGTTGCCCAGCACGAGCTCGCGGGTCTGCGCGGCCGCAGCCCCCGCCATCGCGACCATTGCGACCACGCTCGCCACCGCCATCAGACTTCGGATCATGGAGCGTCTCCTGGAGCGCCGCGTCCCGGCGCTCATCGGTAGGGATCGGGCGACTGCTTCGCGCTCTGCCAGAAAACCGGGTCGTGGCCCGGGAAGATCCGCGCCCCGGTGAGGCGGGCCAGCGTCTTGAGGCGCTTGAGCGAGTGGTAGGCCAGGCTCGGGTTCCAGACGACGCCGGGCACGCGCTCGCCCTCGACGTGCTCGAGCGTGTAGCAGGCGTCCCCCGTGAGCAGCACCGGCCCCGACTCCGGGAGCTCGACGAGGAGGGACTGGTGGCCGGGCGTGTGCCCGTCGGTGCGCAGCACGGTGAGGCCCGGAGCCAGCTCGGTGTCGCCGTCGAGCAAGCGCCACCGGTGGTTGGGCAGGTCGAAGTTCTTCCGGTAGTAGAACGGCGCGAAGAACGGCGCCGGGTGGTGCGCGTAGGCGTACTCGTCGCGCTGCACCACCAGCTCGGAGGTGGGGAAGAGCTCGGCGCCCCCGGCGTGATCGTAGTGCAGGTGGGAGAGGACGACGACATCGACGTTGCCCGTCTCGAGCCCGAGCGCGTCCAGCCGGTGCACCAGCAGATCGTCCTCGGTGAAGCGGGCGAGCGGGTTGTTGCGGGTCAGCCCGGGCACGGCGCGCGGCGACACGCCCGTGTCGAACAGCACGACGCCGCTCGCCGTGCGGATCAGCCAGCACGCGATCGGGATCTGCACCGCCGCCTCCGAGTACTCCCCGTAGAACAGCAGCGAGCGCTCGGCGCCCAGAAACCCGTTCTGCAGCGCGTACAACCCCTGGACCGCCATCGCCCGCCGATCATAGCACCCCCACCCACCCCCGCTCCGCGCCCCGCCCGATGCTTCGGCAACGACGCCGCCGCCCGCGCGCGTCGTTCGCGTGCCGGTCCTCGTGGGGAGGGCTGGGGGTGGAGCGGGGGACCCCAGAGCGACCCGTGGCTTCTGGGCGCTGTCTCGGACACGCGTGTTCTCGTGGCTCGCTGACAGGCGCCACGCGTTGTCGGGCAGCGTGGTCGCGCTGGGGTCCCCCGCTCCACCCCCAGCCCGGCGCCTCGACGCCGAGCTTGCGACCGCCGCGTGCACGCGCGGGCGCGCGGCGTCAGTCCTTGAGGGCGCCGGAGAGCAACCCGCGGACGAGGTGCCGGCGGAGGAGGAGGACGACGAGGATCGGCGGCAGGCTCGCGAGGAGGGAGGCGGCGGCGAGATCGCCCCAGGGGATCTCGAACACGCCCGGGAAGAGCGCCAGCGCGACCGGGGCCGTGCGGCTGGCCTCCGTCGCCGTGAAGGTGTACGCGAAGAGGAACTCGTTCCAGGCGAAGAGGAACGCCACGAGCGAGGCGGCGGCGATCCCGGGCGCGAGGACGGGCAGCACCACGCGGCGCAGCGCGGTCGGGCGGTCGGCGCCGTCGACGAGCGCGGCCTCCTCGAGCTCGAGCGGCACGTCGCGCACGAAGCCGGCGATGAGCCAGAGGGCCAGGGGCAGCGCGAACGAGGCGTCGGCGAGGACGAGCGCGCCCCACGTGTCCCGCAGCCCGAGCGCGCGCACGATCAGATAGAGGGGCGCCACCGTCGCGATCGCCGGGAAGGCGGTGCTGGCGACGATGCCGAGCATCAGGCCCCGCCGGCCGGGCACCGGCAGGCGGGCGAGCGCGTACCCCCCGAGGGTCCCGAGGACGGCGGCCAGCGCGGTCGTGGCCAGCGCCACCACCAGGCTGTTCAGCAGCCCGCGCGGCATCGGGCTCTGGGCCAGCACGACGCGATAGTGCGCGAGTGTCGGCGCGGCCAGCCGGCCGGGCTCGAGCAGGACGGCGTCCGGCGTGAACGAGGTCAGGAGCTGCCAGGCGATCGGCGAGGCCCAGAGGGCGAGCACGACCAGGATGGCCGCGTCGCGCGCGATGCCGGCCCGGCCCGAGGCGGCGCGCCTCACGTGCGCGTCGCCTCGCGGTCGAGCGCGCGCTGGTAGCCCCAGGCGGCCGCCACGACCAGCGCGAACACGACGGTCGCCACCGCCGACCCGAACCCCAGCTGCAGCATCTGGAACAGGCTCCGGTAGGCGTAGAGCGTCAGGGTCTCCGTCGTGCCCGCCGGGCCGCCGCCCGTGAGGACGAACATCAGGTCGAAGGCACGCAGGGCGTCGAGCGTCCGGAAGAGCGCGGCGACCAGGAGCACGGGCAGGAGCAGTGGCAGCGTGATGGCGCGCAGGCGGCGGACGGCGCTGGCGCCATCGACGGCCGCCGCCTCCCAGACGCTGACCGGGATCGTCTGCAGGCGCGCGAAGCAGAGCAGGGCCACGAACGGCGTGGTGCGCCAGACGTCGGCGGCCACGAGGGCGCCGAGGGCGACGTCCGGATCGCCCAGCCAGTTGACGGCGGGCAGCCCGACCGCGCCCAGCATCGCGTTCACGATCCCGGCCCGGGGATGGTAGAGCCACTCGAAGGTGCGGGCCGTCACCACGCCGGGCAGGCACCAGGGCAGCAGGAGCAGGGCGAGGGCGGCGCCCTGCCAGCGGCGCTGGGCGGCGAGCAGGAGGGCGAGCAGGACGCCGAGCACGACCTCGACCGCGACGGAGGCGACGGTGAAGACCACCGTCACCGACGTGGCGTTCCAGAACGCGGGGTCGGTCGCGAGGAACGCGTAGTGCCGCAGCCCGACGTGCTCGGCCAGGTCGAAGACGGGCACGCGGCGCTGCACGGACAGCCAGAGGACGGCGAGCACGGGATACAGCGTCACCACGCTCAGCACCGCGAGGGCCGGCGCGAGGAG
>JAICGY010000261.1 GCA_025922915.1 Candidatus Methylomirabilota bacterium
CGCACGGCGGCGGGCTCGTCCAGGCGGACCGGCGAGCGGGCGTGGACGATCGGCGCCCGGCCGTTGGCCTCGCGCGCCCGGGCGACGGCCCGCGCCACGGCCTCCGGCGCGGCGGCATCGACCTTGTTGACGACGATCGCATCGGCCATCCGGAGCACGGCCTCGCCCGGGTGAAAGCCGAGCGCGTCGTCGGGGCGCAGGGCGTCGACGACGACGAGCAGCAGATCGGGGCGGACGAACGGGAAGTCGTTGTTCCCGCCGTCCCAGACGATGACATCGGCCTCGGCGGCGGCCTGCTGGACGATCGCCCCGTAGTCCACGCCCGCGTAGACCACGTTGCCGGCTGCGAGGTGCGGCTCGTACTCCTCGCGCTCCTCGACCGAGCAGGCCGCGGCGTCCAGGTCGGCAGCGCCGCCGAACCGCTGCACCCGCTGGCGCTCGAGATCGCCGTACGGCATCGGGTGGCGCAGCACCGCGACGCGGTGGCCGGCGTCCCGGAGCCGGCGCCCCAGCCAGCGGGCGATGGGCGACTTGCCGCAGCCCGTGCGCACGGCGCAAACGGCGACGACGGGCACGGCGGCCGGCAGCATGGTCCGGGCCGGCCCGAGCAGGATGAAGTCGGCGCCCGCGGCCAGCGCCCGCGACCCGAGCCGCATGACGTGGGCGTGAGAGACGTCGCTGTAGGCGAAGACGACCTGCGTCACCGACTCGCGCCTGCAGATGCGCTCGAGATCGGTTTCGGCCTCGATGGGGATGCCCTCGGGGTAGCGGGGCCCGGCGAGGCTCGCCGGGTAGCGCCGGCCGGCGATCCCGGGGATCTGGGTCGCCGTGAAGGCCACGACGGCCGCCGCCGGGTCGTCGCGGTAGACCGTGTTGAAGACGTGGAAGTCCCGCCCGGCGGCCCCGAGGATCACGACGCGCTCGCCCACGGCGCGCGGCTACCGGCGCGCGGGCTCGGGTCCGACGCGCACCAGCAACTTGCCGAAGTTCGCCCCGCGCAGGAGCCCGATGAACGCCTCCGGCGCCCGCTCGAGCCCCTCGACCACGTCCTCCCGGTACCGGAGCCGGCCCTCGCGCAGCCACGCCGAGCCGTCGCGCAGGAAGTCCGCCATGCGATCGGTGTGGTCGCCGACGATGAAGCCCTTGACGAGGGCGCGCTGGGTGAGGATGGGCCGGAGATTCGGCCCGGCCGGCCGCTCCCGGGCGTTGTACTCGGAGATGAGCCCGCAGAGCGGGATGCGGGCGTTGCGATTGATGAGCCGCAGCACGGCGGCCAGCACCGCGCCGCCGACGTTGTCGAAGTAGACGTCGATGCCGTCCGGGCACGCCGCCCTCAGCGCCGAGTCCAGGTTTGGCGCGCGGTGGCTCACGCAGGCGTCGAGCCCGAGCTCCTTCACGGCGTAGTCGCACTTGGCCTGCGCGCCCGCCACCCCCACCACGCGGCAGCCCTTGATCTTCGCGATCTGGCCCACCACGGCGCCCACCGCGCCCGTGGCGGCCGACACGACCACCGTCTCCCCCGGCCGGGGCTGGCCGATGTCGAGGAGCCCCACGTAGGCGGTCAGTCCGGGCATGCCCAGGACGCCGAGCGCCGTCGAGATCGGCGCGACGCCCGGATCGATCTTGCGCAGGCCACGCGGCCCGGCGACGGCGTAGGCCTGCCAGCCCTGAGCGCCGACGACGACGTCGCCGACGGCCAGGTCGCGGTGGTTGGAGGCGATCACCTCGCTCACGGTGCCGCCGACCATCACATCGCCGAGCGCGGGGTTCGGGGTGCCGGTGTAGGAGATGCCCTCGTCCATCCGGCCGCGCATGTAGGGATCGAGCGAGAGCCAGACCGTGCGCAGCAGCGCCTGGCCGGCGGCCGGCTCGGGCACGGGGCTCTCGACGACCTCGAAGTCGTCGGGCGTCGGCTCTCCCACGGGGCGGCGACGCAGCAGGACGCGGCGGTTCATGGTCGTCATGGGCTCCTCCCGGCGCGGATTGTCGCGTCGGCCCCGCTGCCTTGCAAGCGCCCACCCGCTCCGCTATCGTGCCCCCCATGACTGCCACCGCCCGCCTCGCCGAGTTCGTCGTCAAGACCGCCCTCCGTGACTGTCCCGACGCCGCGCTCGCCCAGGTCCGGCGTGCGACGCTCGACTCCCTGGGGGTCACGCTCGCCGGCGCGACGGAGCCGGCCGCCGGGCTCGTCCGCGCGGTGGCGCGCGCGGAGGGCGGCGTCGCCCTCTGCACCGTGCTCGGCACCGGGCTGCGCACGTCGCCCACGTGGGCCGCGCTCGCGAACGGCACGGCCGGGCACGCCCACGACTTCGACGACACGAGCTTCGCGCTGATGGGCCATCCCAGCGTGCCGCTCCTCGCCGCCATCCTGGGCTGTGCCGAGGCCGAGATGGCGGACGGCGCGGCGGTGGCGCTGGCCTACGTCGTCGGGTTCGAGGTGAGCGCGGCGCTCGGCGCGGCGGTCAACCCGGCGCACTACACGCGCGGCTGGCACGCCACGGCGACGATCGGCACCATCGGCTGCGCGGCGGCCGCCGCCCGCGTGCTCGCGCTCGATCCGGTGCAGACCCGGCACGCGCTGGGGCTGGCCGCCTCGCTCGCCTCCGGGCTCAAGGAGAACTTCGGCTCCATGACCAAGCCGTTTCACGCCGGCCACGCCGCACGCAACGGCGTCTTCGCCGCCATGCTGGCCCGGGAGGGCTTCACGACCTCGCCGGTCGCCCTCGACGGCCGTCAGGGCTGGGCGGCCGCGTTCAGCCAGACGACGCTCGCGCCCGACGCCCTCGACGCGCTCGGGCAGCGCTGGCACCTGCTCACCACCGGCATCGCCGTCAAGCCCTACCCCTCTTGCGCGCTGACCCACCCGGCCATCGACGCGCTGCTCGATTTGCGCGCCCGGCACGCCCTCGCGCCCGGCAAGGTCGAGGCGGTCGAGGTGGGCGTCAACCACGTCGTGCCCGACGTCCTGCGCCACGACCGGCCCGAGACCGGTCTCGAGCGCAAGTTCTCCATGCCGTTCTGCGCGGCGGCCGCGCTGGCGACCGGCCGGGTCGATCTCGCCGCCTTCGAGGACCTGCCGGCCCCGCCGGAGGTGCAGGACCTCATGGCCCGCGTGCGCATGGTCGTCGACCCCTCGCTGCCCGACGGCCTCGAGCAACACGCCTGGAGCCGGATCACCGTGCGCCTGCGCGACGGGCGCACGCTCGACTCGCCCCCGCGGGGCGCCAGCGGGCATCCCGGCCAGCCCCTCACCGACGCGCAGCTCCGCGCGAAGTTTCTCGGCTGCGCGGCGCCCGTCCTCGGCGAGGCGGAGGCGGCGGCGGTGGCCGCGCAGGTGGAGCGGCTGGAGGAGATCCCCGACGTCCGCGCCCTCACCTCGCGCCTCGTCACGGCGAGCAAGTAGGAGGCGGCATGGGCGTCCTGGACGGGATCAAGATCATCGAGCTCGCGCGGGTGCCGCCGGCCGAGATGCCGGCCATGATGCTGGCCGACATGGGCGCCGACGTCCTGAAGATCGAGACGCCGGAGCCCGACCGCCCGCGCGACGAGACCTGGGTCCGCCGCACGCTGCACGCCTTCACCAACCGCAACAAGCGCTCGATGAGCCTCAACATGAAGGCGAAGGAGGGCCAGGAGATCTTCCGGCGTCTCGCCGCCGGCGCCGACGTGGTCGTGGAGGGCTTCCGGCCCGGCGTCATGAAGCGGCTCGGCGCCGACTACGAGGCCCTGCGCGCCGCGAACCCCCGGCTGGTCTACTGCTCGCTCTCCGGCTTCGGCCAGGACGGCCCCTACCGCGACTACCCGGCGCACGACATGAACTACCTCTCGCTGGCCGGCGTGCTGAACCTGATCGGCGAGGCCGGGAGCCGCAAGCCGGTCATCCCGCTCAACCTGGTCGCGGACTACGCCGGGGCCAGCCTGCACGGCGCCCTCGGCATCGTCCTGGCGCTCTTCGCCCGGGAGCGCACGGGGCGCGGGCAGCACGTGGACATCTCGTACCTGGACACCACGGTGTCGCTCCTCGCCGCCACCCCGAACATGCGGTTCTTCTTCAGCGACGGGATGGCGCCGCGCCGGGGCGAGGGGTTCCTCGGCGGCTCCTACCCGTACTACGCGATCTACGAGACCCGCGACGGCAAGCTGCTGACGATCGGCTGCACGGAACCCTGGCTCTGGGAGAACTTCTGCCGGGCCATCGGCCGGCCCGACTTCGCGCAGTTCGCCCGGAAGCCCGACCAGTTCGTGCGGGCGGCCAACGCCGAGGAGAGCGCGGCGCGTGAGGCGATCGAGGCGATCATCCGCACGCGGGACCGGGACGACTGGTACGAGTTCCTGGTGCGGCACGACGTGTGCGTCGGCAAGGTCTACGACGTGGAGGAAATGGTCCGCGACCCGCAGATCAACCACCGCGGGATGATCGTCGACGTCGAGCATCCCACCCACGGCCGCGTCCGGCAGTTCGGCGTCGCCATCAAGCTCTCCGACACGCCGGGCTCGATCCGCAGCGCCGCGCCGCTGAGCGGCGAGCACACCGAGGCGGTGCTGAAGGATCTGGGCTACGGCGCGACCGACATCGGCGCGCTGCGCGAGCGCAACGTCATCGAGTAGCGAGCGCGTGCCGGGCGACGGGCGCTGGCGCCAGCTCGCGATCCTGTCGGTCGCCGAGCTGCTCGCCCTCTCGCTCTGGTTCTCGGCGAACGCGGTGCTGCCGGCGCTGCAGCGCGACTGGGCGCTCGGCGCCTCCGGCAGCGCCGGCCTCACCATCGCCGTCCAGCTCGGCTTCATCGCCGGCACGCTCGTCCTCGCCCTCGGCAACGTCCCCGATGTCTGGCCGGCGCGCCGGCTGATGGCGCTCAGCGCGGTCGTGGGCGCCCTCGCCAACGGCGCCGTCGCGCTCTGGGTCGACAGCCTGGCCCCCGCCCTCGTCCTGCGCTTCGTCACCGGCGTGGCGATGGCGGGCGCCTATCCCCCGGCCATGAAGATCATGGCCACCTGGTTCCGCGAGGGCCGCGGGCTCGCCATCGGGATCCTCGTCGGCGCCCTGACGGTCGGCTCGGCGACGCCGTACCTCATCCGCGGGGTGACCGACCTGCCGTGGCGCCAGGTGCTGCTCGCCGCCTCCGCCCTGGCCCTCGGCGCGGCCGTCCTGGTCGAGGCCGCGGTGCGCGAGGGCCCGCATCGGTTTCCGGCCGCCCGCTTCGACGTTCGCATGGCGGCCGCCGTGTTCCGCGAGCGCGGGCCGCGGCTCGCCTGCCTGGGCTACCTCGGCCACATGTGGGAGCTCTACGCCATGTGGGCGTGGATCGCCCTCTTCCTGGGCGACAGCCTGGCCGCGCGCGGCGGGGGCGACTACCTCGGGCTCAACGCCGCCGCCGCCACCTTCCTGGTCATCGCCGTCGGCGCCCTCGGTTGCTGGCTCGGGGGGGTCGTCTCCGACCGGTGGGGGCGCACGACGCTCACCATGATGGCCATGGCGCTCTCCGGGGCCAGCGCGCTCCTCATCGGCCTCACCTTCGGTGGCCCGCCCGCGCTGACGCTGCTCGTGGCGCTCGTCTGGGGCGTCACGATCGTCGCCGACTCGGCGCAGTTCTCGACGGCGGTCACCGAGCTGGCGCCGCCCGCGTACGTCGGCACCGCGCTCACCACGCAGACGTGCGCCGGGTTCGCCCTCACGATGCTCTCGATCTGGATGATCCCGCCCGCGGTCGCCCTCGTCGGCTGGCGCTGGGCCTTCGCCACGCTGGCCGTCGGCCCCTTCCTCGGCGTCGTCGCCATGGCCCGGCTGCGCGCGGTACCGGAGTCCGCGCGCCTGGCCGGCGGCCGGCGCTAGGGTGGGTCGGCGTGACGAGCAACGAGCACCGCCCCGGCG
>JAICGY010000262.1 GCA_025922915.1 Candidatus Methylomirabilota bacterium
TCGGTCGAGGTACACGTGCTCCAGGGCGAGCGCCCCATGGCGCGTGACAACCGGACCCTGGGCAAGTTCCACCTCGTCGGCATCCCTCCGGCTCCGCGCCAGGTGCCGCAGATCGAGGTGACCTTCGACATCGACGCCAACGGGATCCTGAACGTCTTCGCCAAGGACACGGCGACGGGCAAGCAGCAGAACATCACCATCACGGCGTCGTCGGGACTGACCAAGGACGACATCGACCGGATGGTGAAGGACGCCGAGGCCAACGCCGCCGACGACACGCGGCGCCGCCAGGAGATCGAGGTTCGCAACCAGACCGATTCGATCGTCTACAGCGCCGAGCGCGAGCTGACCGAGCACGGGGCGAAGCTCGGCGAGGACGATCGCAAGGCCCTCGAGGAGGCGCTCGCCGAGGCCCGCGAGGCGCTGAAGACCGACGACGTCGACCGGATGCGGCGCGCGCAGGAGACGCTCACGCGCGCTCGCCAGAAGGTGGGCGAGGTCATGTATCGCGAGGCCCAGGCGCAGGGGCAGGCCCGGCCCGAGGGCCCCGCCGCGGGCGAGGGCGCCGCGCCCGGCGGGCCGAAGGAGGGCGAGGTGGTCGACGCCGAGTTCGAGGACCTGGGGGACAAGAAGTAGGCGAGCCATGCGTCGGGACTACTACGCGGTGCTCGGCATCGCGGCGACGGCGCCGCCGCGCGAGATCCGCCAGGCCTTCCGGCGGCTCGCGCGGCAGTACTCGCCGGACGTGAACTTCTGGGACAGCGCCGCCGAGAGGCTGTTCGAGGAGATCACCGAGGCCTACCGGGTGCTGAGCGATCCCGAGGCCCGGGCGATGTACGACCGCTTCGGGCCCGGCTTCGGCGGGGTGCTCGACGTCGGCCGGCGCGGCGACGACGTGCACCTCGCGATCGATCTCGACTTCGCCCAGGCGGTACGGGGGGTCACGGTCCAGGTGCCGGTGGCGCGGTTCTCTCCGTGCCCCGACTGCCGCGCCACCGGCCGGGACCGGGGAGACCCGTGCGTGGCGTGCCAGGGGCGCGGGGTGCGCCGGTCCGTCGACTCGGTCGAGATCGCCGTACCCCCCGGCGTGGACACGGGCACGGAGCTCCGGATGGGCGGCGAGGGCAGCGCGGGGCCCTTCGGGGGGCCGCGCGGCGACCTCGTCATCTCCACCCGCGTCCGGGAGCACCCGTTCTTCGTCCGGAAGGGCGATGCGGTGCACTGCGAGGTGCCGATCAGCGTCTGGGAGGCGCTGCGCGGCGCGCGCATCCGGGTGCCGACGCCGTACGGGGAGAGCGTCCTCGTCGTGCCCCCGGGGACGGCGCCCGGGCAGCTCCTCCGGCTGCGCGGGCAGGGATTGCCGCGGCTCACCGACGGGACCGTGGGCGACCTCTTCGTCAGCGTGCGGGTCGAGGTGCCCGGCAGCCTGGACGCGCGGACGGAAGAGATCGTTCGCGAGCTGCAGCGGCTGCTGCCCGGGCCGGCCCGGGCCGACCTCGCGCGCTACCGTGGAGGTGCGGAGTGAGCGATCGCTCCCGGCCCTGCTACATGATCGGCGTCGTCGCCGAGATGCTGAAGGTGCATCCCCAGACCCTCCGCTTCTACGAGAAGAAGGGGCTCGTGCGACCGAGCCGCACGGAGGGCCAGACGCGGATGTACTCGGAGGAGGACGTCGAGGAGCTGGCACGTCTCATCCGCCTCACGCGTGACCTCGGGGTGAATCTCGCCGGCGTGGAGATCGTCCTAAAGATGAGGCGCCGGATGCTGGAGATGCAGCGACAGATCGAGGACCTCGTGGGCTACATCCGGGAGACGGGTGGCGAGGGGCCGTCCGATCAGCCCCGCGAGCGCCAGGAGCCCCGCGAGGCGCTGGTGCGCGCCGCCTCCAGCCAGCTGGGGCCAGTGGACCTCTTCTAGATGCCGGCACCCCACGCACGCTTCGAGGACCAGGAACACGGAGGAACGATGACCGACGCGAAGGACGTTCGAGAGGCCCCGCCGCCCGACGTCGTGGCCCTCTTGCCGCTCCGCGGCACGGTGCTCCTGCCGCATGCGGTGCTGCCCCTGGGCGCCGGCCGGCGCTCGTCGGTACGGCTGATCGAGGAGGCGATGGCGGCCGGCCAGCTGGTCGGCGCCGTCATGCAGCGCGATCCCCGGGACGACGCCCCGGATCTCGACGGTTTGCATCGGGTGGGCACCCTCGCGACCATCCACAAGGCCCTCAAGCAGCCGGACGGGACGCTGCGGCTGATCGCCCAGGGCCTCGGACGGTTCCGCATCGTCGAGCTCGTGCAGCGCGAGCCGTACCTGCGCGCGCGCATCGAGACGATCGAGGAGACGGAGCCGGGAGAGGACCTGGAGCTCGAGGCGCTCGTCCGCAGCGTGCGCAGCCTGTTCGAGAAGGTCGTCTCCCTGTCGCCCAACCTGCCGGACGAGCTGACGACGGTCGTCGTCGGCGCCGGCAGCCCGGGCGCGCTCGCGGATCTCGTCACCGCGTCCCTGGCGACGCTGCCGAACGCGCTCCGCCAGGAGCTGCTGGAGACGCTCGACGTCCGCGCGCGGCTGCAGAAGCTCGCGGGGGCGCTCGCGAAGGAGGCCGAGGTGCTCGAGCTGGGTTCCAAGATCCAGTCCGAGGTGCAGTCCGAGGTCTCGAAGAGCCAGCGCGAATACTACCTGCGCGAGCAGCTGAAGGCGATCCAGAAGGAGCTCGGCGAGAGCGACGAGCGCACCCAGGAGCTCGACGAGCTGCGGAAGAAGGTGGATGCCGCCGGCATGACGGAGGAGGCGCGCAAGGAGGCGCTCCGGGAGCTGGATCGGCTGGCCAAGATGCCGCCGGCCGCCGCCGAGTACACCGTGGCCCGCACGTACATCGACTGGCTGGTGGCCATGCCGTGGCAGAAGGAGACCACCGACGCGGTGGATCTCGTCCGCGCGCGCGACATCCTCGACGAGGATCACGAGGGGTTGGAGAAGGTCAAGGAGCGGATCCTCGAGTATCTGGCCGTGAAGAAGATCCGGCCGGAGGGCAAGGACCCGATCCTCTGCTTCGTCGGTCCCCCCGGCGTCGGCAAGACGTCCCTCGGGCGGTCGATCGCGCGCGCGCTCGGCCGCAACTTCCACCGGATCTCGCTGGGCGGGATGCGGGACGAGGCGGAGATCCGCGGCCACCGGCGCACCTACATCGGCGCGCTGCCGGGACAGCTCGTCCAGGGGCTGCGGCGCGCGACGACCAAGAACCCGGTGTTCATGCTGGACGAGATCGACAAGCTCGGCATGGACTTCCGCGGGGATCCGGCGTCCGCCCTGCTGGAGGTGCTCGATCCCGAGCAGAACGCGTCGTTCCGCGACCACTATCTCGACGTCGCGTTCGACCTGTCGCGGGTGCTCTTCATCACGACGGCCAACGTGATCGACACCGTGCCGGCCCCGCTGCGCGACCGCATGGAGATCATCCACCTGGCCGGCTACACGGAGGAGGAGAAGGTCCGGATCGCGCAGCGTCACCTGGTGCCGAAGCAGGGACGGGAGCACGGGCTGGCCGCGGACGACGTCGTCTTCACGCCGGAGGCGCTCCGCCTCCTCGCGCGCGGGTACACGCGCGAGGCCGGGGTGCGCGGCCTCGAGCGGGAGATCGCGAGCGTCTGCCGCAAGATCGCGCGCCGGCGCGCGGAGGGGCAGACCGAGACGGTGCGGGTGACTCCGGACGTCGTGACGACGTTCCTCGGCGCCCCGCGCTGGGAGCTCGAGGAGGTCGAGGACCGCACCCGAGTGCCCGGGGTGGCGGTCGGGCTCGCCTGGACTCCGGCCGGTGGCGACGTCCTGTTCGTCGAGGCCGGCCGGATGCTGGGCACCCGCACGCTGACCCTGACCGGGCAGCTGGGTGACGTGATGAAGGAGTCCGCGCAGGCCGCCCTCGCGTGGGTGCGGTCGCACGCCGAGGAGCTCGGCATCGAGCCGGATTTCTGGCAGCGCTCGGACGTCCACGTGCACGTCCCGGCCGGGGCGATCCCCAAGGACGGCCCGTCGGCGGGCGTGACGATGGCGACGGCGCTCGTGTCCCTGCTGACACAGCGGCCCGTGCGGGCTGGTGTCACGATGACCGGCGAGGTGAGCCTGTCGGGCCGCGTGCTGCCCGTGGGCGGCATCAAGGAGAAGGTCCTGGCCGCGCACCGCGCCGGCATCCGGACGGTGGTCCTCCCGCGCCGCAACGAGAAGAACCTGCGCGAGGACGTCCCGGCCGCCGTCCGCGACGTCATGACCTATCATCTCGTCGACTCGATCGAGGAGGTTCTCCGGGTGGCCCTCGACGAGGACGCGACGCCCGCTCTTCCCGCCATCGCGGGCACGCCGGTCACCTGAGCCGGCCGGCGGCCCGATCTCGATAGCCCCGGCGCGGCCGAAAGCCGCGCCGGGGCCGTGGTTGAATCCACCGTCCCCGATTCGCTACTCTGGTCTTACCGTGCTCGCGCTCGTTCCCCTCCTCCTGCTCCTCGTGGCTGCCGTCCGCGTCCCGGCCGTCGCCGCCGAGGCCTATCGCCTCGAGGGGCCGGATGGCAGCGTGCACTTCACCAACGCCCCCACCGATCCCCGCTACCGGCGGATGGGCTTCACGTCGGGGACGGCGGCGGGCTGGCTGCGGCTGCCGAAGGGTCACGCCCAGCCCTATCTGGCGGAGATCCGCCAGGCGGCCGAGCGGTACGGTGTTCCGGTCGGGCTGGTCACCGCCGTCATCCGGGCGGAATCCGGGTTCAACGCCCGTGCGGTCTCCCGGAAGGGCGCGCGTGGCCTGATGCAGCTGATGCCGACCACCGCCAGCGTCCTGGGCGTGCGGAACTCCTTCGACCCGCGCCAGAACATCGACGGGGGCGTGCGCCACCTGCGAACCCTCATCGACCGCTTCGGAGACCTGCCGCTCGCGCTCGCGGCCTACAACGCCGGCGAGGGCGCCGTCACGCGACATGGCGGCATTCCTCCGTATGCCGAGACCCAGGACTACGTCGAGAAGGTGCTGCGATTCTACGGAGGCGCGGCCGCGGCTCCGGCTCGCCAGCGGGTGTACCAGCGCGTCGAGGCCGACGGGACCATCGTCTACACGAACATCCCGCCCCGCGGCCGGCGCTGAAGCGGTCGGTCCGCGCCGCCGCCGGCGCCTAGGCGCGCCAGGCGAGCTCGAGGAACCGCTCGAGGAGCCCCTCCCGCACGAATGTGTCGACCGCCTCGCGCGTCGCGCGCGGGCTCGTGCCCCAGACCGCCGCCCGCTTGCCCCCCTCGGCCATCTGCACGAAGACCTCCTGATCCCGCTCCGCGAGCAGCGGCAGGTCGCCGTAGATCTGCTCCGTGAACGCGTTGGCGTCCGGCCCGCCGACGGCGATGGCAGGGAAGAAGTCGCCGAGCTCCTGGCTGATGAGCCAGACGTCGGTGACGACCACGCCGCTCCGGCTCGCCGCCCCGTTCGCCCTGGCGTTGACCAGCCGCTTGAGGTCGTAGGCCACCGGCCGGTCCTCCTCCTCGGCGAGGATGCCGTGCCCGACGACGATCAGGACCGTCTCGCGCAGGTCGAAGTAGCGCGTCATGAGCGGGGGACCCGGGGAGCCATGGTGCCTCCTCGAGAGTCGTGGTGCGGCGATGCGCGCTCATTGTCTCACAGCCCCGGGCGGTCGCCGGCCGAGGGGAACACCGGCCACGATGGGCTCGGCGCGCCAGGCCCGGTCGAGCCCCCGCGTTGGCCCCGAGCCCGACGCGACGAAGGCGTGCGCGGGCGCGCCCGCGCGCGGCGGCGACGCGCGCGGCCACGGCGAGGGAGCTCTCCGCCGGCGGCGCCGACTGCCAGTCGTCGGCCGTCAGTGCCGGTAGCTCCA
>JAICGY010000263.1 GCA_025922915.1 Candidatus Methylomirabilota bacterium
CGCCAGCTCGGCGCGCACGAGGTGATCGTGGGGGACGACATCCCGCGCTCGCCGAAGTACGACCTGGTCGTCGAGTCCGTGGGCGGGCGTACGCTCGGCACGGCGCTGGCCGCGCTCGCGCGTGGCGGCGTGTGCGTGACGCTCGGCGTGTCGGCCTCGGCGGAGGTCACGTTCGACGCGCGCGAGCTCTTCATCGCCGGCCGCACGACGCTGTACGGCTTCTACCTCTTCACGGAGCTGGGGAGCGAGCCCGCCTCGGGCGGGCTGCGGCGGCTCGCGGATCTCGTCGCGGCCGGGCAGCTCGCCCCGCACGTGAGCCTCGAGCGGCCGTGGGGCGAGATCGGCCGGGTGGCGGAGGACCTGATGGCCCGCCGGTTCCCCGGCAAGGCGGTGCTGACACTCGACTGACCGGGCGGCGTTACCGCGGCGGCGGGGGCGGTGGGGGCATCATGCCGGCCGGCGCCTGGGGCGTGGCGCCCGGCTCCCGCGCCGGCGCGCCCGGCGGCGGCGGGGGCGCGCCGGGCGGCGGCGGCGGGATGGTCGGGCAGCGGAAGACGTCGGCGTAGATGTCCTCCATGTCCGCGATCCCGAACGACAGCAGAGCCGTGTCGCCGCCGGCCCGCACGATCTTCTTCCGGAGGTCCTTCACCGAGTCGTCGCGCACGGCGGAGACCTGCGTGCAGCCGGCGGTGAGCGCCCGGTCGGTCGTCAGGCGCACCCGCCGCATCAGCGCCTCCTCGGCGTCGTCGGCGCCGGCCGCGGAGACGGAGACGGCGAACAGCGCCAGCGTCGCGGGGATCGTGCGGATCAGCGTGCGCATGGTGGCTACAGCCCGCCCCAGACCTCCTGCGCCAGCTCCACGCAGCGGACGAGCTTGGCGCGCTGGTCGTCGACCGCGACGTTGTTGCCCTCGATGGTCGACGAGAAACCGCACTGCGGGCTCACGCAGAGCTGGTCGAGCGCGACGTACTTCGACGCCTCGTCCAGCCGGCGGCGCAGGGCGTCCTTGGGCTCCAGCGTGCCGACCTTCGTCGTGACCAGGCCGAGCACCACGCGCACGTGCCGCGGGACGTGACGGAGGGGGGAGAAGTCGCCCGAGCGCGCGTCGTCGAACTCCAGGAAGAAGCCGTCGTAGGGGAGCTGGGTGAAGATCACCTCGGCGATCTTCCCGTAGCCGCCCTCCGCGCGCCAGGACGACCGGAAGTTGCCCCGGCACAGGTGCGTGCAGACGGTGAGGTCCGTGGGCTTGTCGCGCAGGGTGGCCCGGATCAGCTTGACCGACAGGCGCAGCTGCGCGTCCGGGTCCTCGCCGCGAGCCCGCGCCTCGGCCCGCATGCTCTCGTCGCACAGGTACGCCAGGCTGACGTCGTCGAGCTGCAGGTAGCGCAGACCGGCCGCGTAGAGGTCGGCGATCTCGGCACGGTAGGCGGCGGCGGTGTCCTCGATCCAGCCGTCGAGATCGGGATAGATTTGGGAATCGATGTTGGCGCGCCCCACCTGGGTGTACAGCATGCAGGGCGACGGCATCGTGAGCTTCGGCGTGCGGGTGACGACCGATCTCAGGAACTCGAACCCCTCGACGAAGATGGGCTTCGGGCGCGTGACGCGGCCGGCGATGCGCAGGTCCGGCCGCGTGAAGTTCTGGGCGCCGCCCGTCCCCCGGAACGAGACGGGCAGCTGCTTGCCCTCGCTGACGAGCCCGCTCAGCTGGAGCAGGAAGTCCATGTGCCAGGACTTCCGGCGCTGCTCGCCGTCGGTGATGCCCTGCAGGCCGACCGACTCCTGGAGGGCCACGGCCCCGCGGATGGCGGCGTCCTCGGCCGCCCGGAGCGCTTCGCGCGGGGCCTGGCCGGCCTCGACCTTCGCGCGCAGCTCCTTGAGGGCGGGCGGGCGCAGCAGGCTCCCGACGTGGTCGGCGCGAAACGGCGGGCGGGACGTGCTCATGGGGTCATCCCTTCCCGACACGGGCGCTCGCGAAGGCGCCGCATCGTGGTGAGCGATACTGCCTCCCGGCCCGCGGGGGCGTCAAGACGCGCGCGGCCTCACCGGAACTTCCGCTCCTCCTCGCCGCGGTAGGCGTGCGCGGCGAGCCAGAGGAAGACGACCGCGTACCCGCCGAGCCACGCCAGGCTGACCGCCGGGGGCTCGCGGCCGGCGCCGATGGCGTTCCAGGCCAGCTGGGCGTAGTGGTACGTCGGCAGGTATGGGGCGAGCCGCTGCACGAACGGGGGCAGCTGCTCGAGCGGCAGGAAGATGCCCGAGGCGAAGGCGAGCGGCAGGTAGACCAGGTTGGCGATGGCCGGCGCCGCATTCGGGCCCGCGGTGTAGCCGATGGCGAAGCCCAGCGCGACGAGCGGGAGCGAGCCGACGAGCAGCCGCACGACGACGTCCGCCAGGACGGCCGCCGGCAGCCGGATGCCGCCCACCGCCGCCGCGTAGGCGAAGAGGATGACGAGCGCGAGCAGGGCGAACAGCATGCCGACGAGGACCTTGGCGGCGAGGTAGACCCCGGGCGGCATGGGCGTCGCGCGCACCAGCACGTCGACCTTGTGGCCCCGCTCGATCGCCACGCCGATCCCGAACCCGAACACCATCACCTGGCCCACGGCGTAGGCGGCGAACGAGGTGAGCAGGACCGTGCCCAGGTCGGCCCCGCCGGCCGTCGTGTGGCCGACCAGCGGCAGCCCGAAGAAGGTGAAGAGCAGCACCGGCAGCGCGAGGGTCGTCACGCTGAAGGCGGGAAAGCGCATCCGGATGACCAGCTCGGCGAGCGTCTGGGCGGCCAGCAGCCGCCCGAGCGGCGCGACCGGCGGCGGCGCCGTCACGGGGGCCGTCCGGGGCGGGCGGTGAGCGTCAGGAACGCCTCCTCCAGGTCGGCGCCCGCCACCTCGAGGTCCGCGATCGGCACGCCGCGGCGGAACAGCTCGCGCAGCACCGCCTCGGGCTCCGCCGTCAGCAGCCGCACCTGGGACCCCGACCGCTCCACGGCCGTCACCGGGAGCCCTTCCAGGACCGCGCCGTCGAGCGCCGCCACCGTGTCGAAGTGGACGCGCTTGCTGGGAATGCGCGCCTTGATCTCGCGCGGCGGCGCGTCCGCGATGACGACCCCGTGGTCGATCACCACGATCCGCCGGGCGAGCGCGTCGGCCTCCTCGAGATAGTGGGTGGTGAGGACGATGGTCCGTCCGTCGGCGGCCAGCGCGCGCACGGCGTCGAGGAAGGTCCGCCGCGCCTCGACGTCCATGCCGACCGTGGGCTCGTCGAGGAACAGCACCTCGGGATCGCCGCAGAGGGCGAGGGCGAAGTAGAGCCGCTGGCGCTGGCCGCCCGACAGCGTGCCGACCCGGGCCGGCGCCCTGTCCTCGAGGCCGGCCAGGGCGATCACGCGATCGGCGGGCAGCGGCGCCGGATAGTACGCCCGGAACAGGGTGATGACCTCCCGGACGCTGAGCACGGGCGGCACCCCCGACTCCTGGAGCATGGCCCCGCACCGGCTCCGGGCGCGGCGGTCGGTGGGATCCAGCCCGAACAGCCGCACGCGGCCCGCGGTGGGCCGCCGCAGGCCGAGCATCACGCTGATCGCGGTGGTCTTGCCGGCCCCGTTGGGGCCCAGCATCGCGACGATCTCGCCGCGCTGGATCGCCAGGCTCACGCCGGCGAGCGCGTCGATCTCGCCGTAGCGCTTGCGCACGCCCTCGAGCTCGACGACGGCCGTCACGGCGGCGGCAGTCTAGGCGCGCTCCCGCGGAGGTGTCAAACGCGCCCGGCCCGCGCCCCGCGGGCGCGCGCGCCGACCGGATACCGTCCAGTCGCACTTTCCCCGGCGCGCGTCATCTCGTACCATCGCGCCGACCATCACGGTGGAGGAGGGTCGTCTGGCGCTGGCGCTCCGGCCGCTGTTCGAGGCTCGCGTGGAGGTCGCCGCGCCCCTGAGCGTGGGGCACACGCCGCTCGGCGAGCGGCGGGTGATCGGGATCGTCGGCGGCTCGTTCGCGGGCGAGCGGCTCGCCGGTCGCGTCGTGCCCGGCGGGGCCGACTTCCAGATCGTGCGGGCGGACGGCGCCGCCGAGCTCGACGCGCGCTACACGCTCGAGACCTCGGCCGGCGCGCTCGTCCAGGTGCGGAGCCAGGGGCTGCGCCACGGCCCGCCGGCCGTGCTGGCGCGGCTGGCGGCGGGGGAGAGCGTGGACCCCGGGGAGTACTACTTCCGCACCGTGCTGCGCTTCGAGACGGGCGATCCCGGACTCGACTGGATCAACCGCGTGATCGCGATCGGTCGCGGGGTGCGGCGGCCGAGGGTCGTCGAGCTCAGCGTGTTCGAGCTCCTGTGAGACCGGGGGTCAGCGACCGCCCGAGGAGCGCGAGCCGGCGCAGTACGTCTCGGGCCGCGCCGGCTTCCGGAGCTCCTGCGTCGTGATGGTCGTGCGACGGGGGCTCGGGCCCACCTTGCCGAGCTTGCGCTTCCGGGGATCCCCGCACGTCCCGTACTCGCCCGAGCAGGCCCGCACCGTCCACCGCGCGGGCCGCGCGCCCGGGCTCCCGGGCAGCGACTCCGCGACGATCCGGTACGTCCCCGGCGGAGCCGGGTGCCGGCACTCCTCCGTCGCCGACTGCGACGAGGTCGTGCAGAGCTGCACCGACAGGGAGGCGGGGGCGTCGCAGTAGGCCTCGACGAACGGCGCCTTCACCGACTTCTCGACGATCGGCCCGGCCTTGCGTCCCCGGCAGATCGCGAGCGTCCCGGCGGGCCCCAGCAGGGTCAGGCGGATGTCGGCGGACGCCGGCGCGCCGACCCGCTCGGGCCTGGCGGCCGCGTAGAGGACGACGCTGACGACGCCGGGCCTCACCCGCCGGCGCTCGGCCGGGCACGTGCGGGCGGCCCCGGGCTCCGGCGGCACGCTCGCCGTCGACTCGTCCGCCTTCGGTGCCTCGTGCGTCGGCTCCTCCGCCCTCGGCCCGTCCGCCGTCGGCTTCTCCGCCTTCGGTGCCGGCCTGGCCGGTGGCGGGGGCGCGGCGCGCGCGGGGGCGGGAGCGGTCCTCGGCGACGGAGTGACGGCCGGCGGCACGGCGATCGCCGCGATCGCCGCGACCGGGGGAGGCGAGAGGCTCCGGGCGCTCTCCGGCGTGCTCTCTGCCTGGTGCTCGTGATAGCCAGCCAGCCGCTCGTATCCCATCTGCCGATAGACTCGCGCGGCCTGGCTCGAGACCTGGGCGGCGGCCGCCAGGTACCGGTCGCCCTCGTACCGCGTGATCTCGATGAACGCGGCCTCGACCTTCTCGGAGACCAGCCGGTACGCCTGCCGCCGCCGCTCGGCCTGCTCCGCCCGGTCGCGCTCGCCGGCCGCGCGGTACGTCGCGACGAGCCGGTCGAAGGTCGCGACGTCGGGCCACACCGTGACCGACTCCTCGTAGTGGCGGCTCGCCGCCGCCGGGTCGCGCAGGGCCACGTGGGCCGCGGCGATCTGGGCGTGCATCCGCGCGTCGTCCTGGAGATGGTTGGCATCCACCCGGTACGACGGCGACGCCCGCAGTCGGGCCGAGGCCTGCGTGAAGTGCTCGATCGCGGCGCGCGGGTCCCCGCTCTCGAGAGCCTCGTGGCCGCGGTTCTCGGACGTCCGGGCGCTGTCGCGGGCGGTGACGCAGCCGCCGATCAGGGCGCCCACGAGGACCAGCGCGCAGCCCCCCCACCGGGTCATCGCGACCATGCTAGTCGATGAGCGCCTCGCGACGAACATTCTGCGACGGTGAGCGCGGGCCGCCGCGTCGCGTCAGCACCGCCGCCCGTCGATGGCCCTTGAAGGCCCGGGCGGCGTCGGGCAGAATCCGCCGTC
>JAICGY010000264.1 GCA_025922915.1 Candidatus Methylomirabilota bacterium
GGAGCGCATGGGCATGTCCTACCGGCACGGCTGGGGGTACTTCCGGGAGCTGGAGCGCGCGGCCGGGCTCCGGCTCCTCGAGCGCGTGCCCGGCGGCCCCCGGGAAGGCATGCGGCTGAGCGCGGAGGGCCGCGCCTTCCTCGCCCGTTACCGCCGCTTCCGGGCCGGCCTCGACGAGGACGTGGCCCGCCACTTCGCCCGCTCCTTCGGGCCCCCCGCCCCCCGCCGCCGGCGCTGACCGCCCGGTCCCTGGTGTCCCGGACCTTGATTATGCTGCTGCGGGCATATAGATTTGTGCCTCACCGAGCACAAACGCACCGCCGGGGCCGGCGCCCCGGAGAGGAGATGGGGATGGTTCGACGGCTCGTGCACGCGCTGCTCGCCGTGGCGCTCCTGCCCGCGGGCGTGGCGGCCCAGGGCTCGAGGACGGTCATCCTCTCCACGACGACGAGCACCCAGGACTCCGGGCTCCTCGACGTCCTGGTGCCGCTGTTCGAGCGCCGGACGGGCTACACGCTCAAGACGATCTCCGTCGGCACCGGCCAGGCGCTCGCGCTGGCCGCGCGCGGCGAGGCCGACGTGACGCTCGCCCACGCCCCCGCGATGGAGAAGAAGCACGTCGCCGACGGGCAGCTGCGCAACCGGCGGCCGGTCATGTACAATGACTTCCTGCTCATCGGCCCACCGGCGGACCCGGCGAACATCCGAGGGGAGAAGAGCGTGCCGACCGCCCTGAGGCGGATCGCGGCCGCCGGCGCGCGGTTCGTCTCGCGCGGTGACAGGTCCGGCACCCACAACCTCGAGCAGCGGCTGTGGCGGGATGCGGGGATCACGCCGGGGCCACCCTGGTACATCGAGTCCGGTCAGGGCATGGGCGCGACGCTCGGCATCGCCAACGACCGCCAGGCTTACACGCTGACCGACCGCGCCACCATGCTGGCCTTCGCCCGACGCGTGAGCCTGACGTCCATGGTCGAGGGCGACCGGCGGCTCCTCAACCTGTACTCCGTGATGGAGGTCAACCCGGCCAACGGTCCGCGCGTCAACGCCGAGGGAGGCCAGGCCTTCGCCGCGTTCATGCTGGCACCCGAGACGCAGCAGGTCATCAAGACGTTCGGGGTCGAGAAGTACGGACAGCCCCTGTTCGTCCCCATCGCCGGCAAGACGGACGACGACTTCTAGGACGGAGCGGTGGACCTGCTCGTCGAGGGAGTCTGGCACGCGCTCACGCTGATCTCGCGCGGCGATCCCGAGATCCTGGCGATCCTGTGGCTCTCGCTCCAGGTGTCCGGCACCGCCACCCTCGTCGCGCTGCTCCTGGGCATCCCGGCCGGCGTGGTCCTCGCCCTCGCCCGCTTCCCCGGGCGGACGCTCCTCGTGAGCGCGGTGAACACGGGCATGGGCCTGCCGCCCGTGGTGGTCGGCCTGTTCGTGACGATCCTGCTGTGGCGCAGCGGCCCGCTCGGGGAGTGGGAGATCCTGTACACGCCGGCGGCGATCGTCGCGGCGCAGGCGGTCATCGCCTCGCCCATCGTCACCGGCATCACGCTGGCGGCGGTCCAGAACGTGCCGGAGAAGTTCCTGCTGCAGCTGCGGGGGCTGGGCGCCTCCCGGATCCAGATGGTCCGCGTCGTGCTGCGCGAGGCGCGGCTGCCCATGCTCGCCGCCGTCATGGCGGGCTTCGGCGGGGTGATCTCGGAGATCGGCGCCTCGATGATGGTCGGCGGCAACATCAAGGGCCACACCCGGACGCTGACGACGGCGATGGTGCTCGAGACGGGCAAGGGCAACTTCGAGATCGCGATCGCCCTGTCCATCCTGCTCCTCACCCTGGTGTTCGCCGTCAACTGGGGGCTCACCGTGATCCAGCAGCGGCGGACCCCCTGACCCGGGCCGCCGCCGGAATCGAGCGGTTGCGGGGGTGGGCCGCGGGCCGGTACGATGCCCGGCGTGCGCGGCCGCGCCCCGGGAATGCGCTCCAGCGTGCCCGCGACGCGGCGGCGCGCCGCGCGCGCGGTGGCGGTCCTGTCCGCCGGCCTGCTCGTCCTGGCGGCCGCGCGTCACGTCGCGGCGCAGGAGCTCGCCGTCTCGGTCGCGGTCGGCCTCCGGACGGCGGTCGAGACGCTCGGCCAGCGCTTCGCGGCGGCGCGCCCCGGCGTCACCGTGCGCTACACCTTCGCCGCCTCCGGCGAGCTGCAGCGCCGCATCGAGGCCGGCGGCCCGGCCGACGTGTTCGTGTCGGGCTCGGTGCGCGAGATGGAGGCGCTCGCCGCGGCGTCCCGGATCGACGCGGCCTCGCAGCGCATCGTGGCCGCGAACGCCCTCATCGCGGTCAAGCCCGCGGATCTGCCGCTCGACCTGCCCGGCACGTCGGATCTCCTCGACCGCCGCGTCCGGCGCATCGCGGTCGGCGACCCCCGCACGGTCGCCGCCGGCCGGTACGCGCGCGAGAGCCTGCAGTCGCTCGGGCTCTGGGGACGCCTGGAGGCCAAGATCGTCCTCGCCGAGGACGTCCGCCAGGTGATCGATCTGGTGGCGGGCGGCGAGGTCGACGTGGGGTTCGTGTACCTCACCGAGGCGCTGCTGCGCACCGAGCACGTCGGGCTCGCCTTCGCGCTCCCGCACGACACCCACACGCCCATCGTCCACCCCGCGGCGGTCGTCACGGGCACCCGCCAGCCCGCGCTCGCCGCCGCCTTCGTGGGCTTCCTGGCCTCCGGCGAGGCGGCGGCCGTCTTCGAGCGGCTCGGCTTCGAGCCCGCCCCCACCTCCCGCCGCTGAAACGCGCGCCGGCCGGCCGCCGCCTGCGGCTCTTGCTGGTCCTCGCGCTGGTGCTGGGGCTCGCCGGCCCCGTCCTCGCCGGGGAGATCACCGTGTCCGCGGCGATCAGCACGAAGGACGCGATGGAGGAGATCGGACGGGGGTTCGTGCGGAGCCAGCCCGGCGCGACGCTCCGCTACAACTTCGGGTCGTCCGGGGCGCTGCAGAAGCAGATCGAGGCGGGCGCGCCCGTCGACGTCTTCGTGTCGGCCGCCGAGCGGCCGATGGACGAGCTGGCGCGCCAGGGGCTGATCGAGCCGGCGACCCGGCGCACCTTCGCCGGCAACGTTCTCGTCGTCGTCACGCCGCGCGACTCGCAGCTCGGCCTCGCCCGCGCCGCCGGGCTCCTCGACCCTCGCGTGCGGCGGATCGTCATCGGCAATCCGCGGACGGTGCCGGCGGGCCGGTACGCCGCGGAGAGCCTGCGGGCGCTGGGGCTCTGGGATCGGCTGCAGCCCCGCCTGATCCTGGCCGAGAACGTCCGGCAGGCGCTCGATTACGTCGCGCGGGGCGAGGTCGACGCGGGCTTCGTCTACGCGACCGACGTCGCCACGCGCGGCCCGCAGGTCCGCGAGGCCTTCCGGCCGCCCCCCGGCTCGCACGGCGCGATCACCTATCCCGCCGCCGTCGTGACGGGCGCCCGCCGGGCCGCGCTCGCGCGCGCCTTCGTCGGCTGGCTGACCGGTCCCGAGAGCCAGGCGGTGCTCGCGCGGCTCGGCTTCCAGCCCGTGCCGGCGGCCGTGCGGTGACGGCGCGCGCGGACGGGCCGGACCCGGCCGGGGCGCGGACCCGGCGGCTATAGTAGGCCTCGTGACGCCCGAGACGTGGAGCGCGCTGGCCCTCTCGATCCGCGTGGCGGCTCTCGCCACGATCCTCAACGCGCTGATCGGCATCCCGATCGCCTACGCCCTCGCGCGCCGGCGATTCCGGGGCAAGGCGCTGGTGGACCTGGTCGTGACGCTGCCCCTCGTCCTGCCGCCGACGGTGACCGGCTACTACCTCATCGTGCTGCTCGGCCGGCGGGGCTGGCTGGGCGCGCCGCTCCACGCCGCGACGGGGTGGACGATCACGTTCACGTGGTGGGCCGCCGTCGTGGCGGCGACCGTGATGGCCCTGCCGCTCCTCGTGCGCACGGCCCGCGCCGCCATCGAGTCGGTCGACCGCGATCTCGAGCGCGCGGCGTGGACCCTCGGGCGCCCGGAGTGGCGGACCGCGCTCGAGGTCACGCTGCCCCTCGCCCGCAACGGCATCCTCGCCGGGCTCGTCCTGGCCTTCGCCCGCGCGCTCGGCGAGTTCGGCGCGACCCTGATGCTGGCCGGCAACATCCCGGGCCGGACGGCCACGGTGCCGCTCACCATCTACACCGCCGTCCAGACGGGCGAGGACGCCACGGCGTGGGCCCTCGTCGGAGTGCTGACGGCGCTCTCCTGCCTGGTGCTGATCGCCGCCAACCGCCTGGGAGCGCGCGCGACGTGAGCGAGGGCCTCTCGGTGAGCATCGTGAAGCGGCTGCCCGGGTTCGCCCTCGACGTCGCGTGGTCCGCCGGCGGCGGGGTGGCCGTGCTCTTCGGGCCGTCCGGCGCCGGCAAGACGCTGACGCTGCAGTGCCTGGCCGGTCTCGTGCGGCCGGATGCCGGCCGCATCGTGGTCGGCGGGCGCGTGTTCTTCGACGCGGAGGCCGGGATCGATCTGGCGCCCCAGCGGCGCCGCCTCGGCTACGTCTTCCAGGGCGGCGCCCTGTTCCCGCATCTGTCGGTCGTCGACAACGTGGCCTTCGGCCTTCGCGACCGCCCGGGCGGCGAGCGGCGCCGGCGCGCGGCGGCGGTGCTGGAGCGGCTGGGGCTCGCGGGTCTGGAGGCGCGCCGGCCCGGCGAGCTCAGCGGCGGCCAGCGGCAGCGCGTGGCGCTCGGCCGCGCCCTGGCCATCGAGCCCGCGGTCGTGCTGCTCGACGAGCCGCTCTCCGCCCTCGACGCGCCCCTGCGCCGGGCCCTCCGCGAGGACCTGCGCGTCGTCCTGCGCGAGTGGGGGATCCCCGTCGTGCTCGTCACCCACGACTTCGCCGAGGCCTATCGCCTGGGCGATCGCATCGTGGTCTACGCCCAGGGACGCGTGGTCCAGGCGGCCGCGCGCGAGGAGCTGCTGTGGCAGCCGGCCTCCGAGGCGGTGGCTCGGATCGTGGGCATCCGCAACGTGCTGCACGGCACGGTCGTGAAGGCGACGCCCGACCGGATCCAGCTCCGGTGGCGCGGCCAGCTCCTGGAAGCGGTGAACCGCCCGGGTCACGCCTACCTGCCGCCGCCCGGCGCCCCGATCGCCTTCTTCATCCGGCCCGAGTACGTCCGGCTCATCCGCAAGGACCGGGGCGCGGCCGACCCGGCCCACCACATGAATCTCATGCGCGGCGAGGTGGTCGCCGAGGAGGACTACGGCACCACGTGGACGCTCCGTCTGCGGCTCGACGAGCCCGGCCCGCCGGCCCAGGCCGACCACGACCTCGAGGTCGAGGTCCCGCACCTGGTCTACGAGATCCTCGAGATCGCGCACGACCGGCGGTGGGAGTTCTCGATCCATCGGGGCTCCATCCACGTGCTGCCCGCGTGACGGCGGACGTCGTCCTCGCCCTGCGCGACCTCCGGGTGCGCCACGCCGCGGGCTTCACGCTCGAGGTGGACTCGCTCGAGGCGCGGCGCGGCGAGGTCCTCGCCGTCATCGGCCCCAACGGCGCCGGCAAGTCCACGCTCCTGCGCGCGATGGGCCTGCTCGAGCCCCCGAGGGCGGGCGCGGTCTGGCTGCACGGGCAGCGGGTGGACGCCGCGCACGCGCTCGCGGCGCGGCGGCGCATGGCCACGGTGTTCCAGGAGCCGCTGCTCGCCGACCGGTCGGTGGCCGAGAACGTCGCGCTCGGGCTCCGGTTCCGCGGCGTCGGCCGGCGGGAAACGGAGGCGCGCGTCGCCCGGTGGCTGGCCCGCTTCGGGGTGGGGCACCTGGCCGCCCGCTCCGCCCGGA
>JAICGY010000265.1 GCA_025922915.1 Candidatus Methylomirabilota bacterium
GGCGAGGTCGCCCCGGACGAGCGCCAGCTCGCCCTCCAGCAGGGAGGCCCCCAGCGTCGACCAGTGGCCGCTCGGCCGGCCCTCGGGCAGGCGTCGCAGCCGCTCGACCTGCCGGCCGGCCTTGTCCCACTCCCCGGCCCGCGCGAAGGCCACGCCGATCCAGTGGTGCATCCAGATGGTCTGGAAGTCGGCGTGCTCGAGCAGCCGGTCGGCCTGCCGGGCCAGCTCCCGCCAGACCGCGGCGTCCGGCGCGGCGTGACGGAGCACCTCGAGCCGCCACAGGAGCTCGATGCGCTCGTACAGTGGCAGGACGGGCGCGGTGGAGCTCCAGTAGTCGCGCGCCAGGCGCTCGTGGCCGAGGATCGCCTGCGTCTCGGCGAGGTGCCACAAAAGGTGGGCGTAGCGCTCCAGCGAGACCGCGCGCGCGAAGGTCTCGAGCGCGTCGCGGTAGTCGCCCCGGGCCTGATAGGCGTGGCCCACGGCATGGTAGGTATACAGGTTGGTCGGGTCCTGGGCCAGGGAGCGCGCGCTCACCTCCAGCCCCTCGTCGTTGTATCCCGACTGCTCCAGGAAGAAGCCCAGCATGGTCTGGTACTGGGGCTCGCCGGGATCGGCGTCGACGCTCCGGCGCGCGATGTCGAGGCCGCCCCGGTAGTCGCCCTGGGTGATGCAGTTGAGCCCGGCCAGGCGGACCGCGATGCGGTCCGTCGGGTACCGGCCGGCCATCGCGCGCAGGCGATCCTGGGCGGCGATCGCATCGCCGCCCTGCATGGAGGCGACGGCCTCCACGTGCTCGCGCTCGCGCTCGTGATGCGCCTCGCCGGCGCGCGCCACGGCCTGCTGCGCCGCCGCCGCGGCCAGGTCGACCCGGCCCATCCGCCACGCGACCCAGGCCCGCGTGCAGTGCGCCAGGACGAACGACGGGTCGCGCTGCCCGGCCGTGTCCAGGGCCTCCAGGGCCCCGCTGCGCCAGCGCAGGAACAGGTCCACTCCGCGCTCGTACGCCTGGAGCGCGTCGGCCGACGCCGTCGACACCGCCAGGCCCTTGTGATCCGCGTACGCCATCGTCGTCCTCCCGCGTCACGGCGCGACCGTGCCCGCGTCGATGATACGCCCGCGGGGCGTGCTGCTACCGGGGGGCCAGCTCCACGCCGAAGAGGGTCCGGCCCGAGAGATCGTGCAGCCGGGCCGTCAGGGCGTGGCGGCGCCCGTCGATCGTCAGCGTGCCGAAGAACTGCAGGCCCTCGCTCGGCGGCCGGTTGGGCTTCATGCCGGGCGGGATCCCCGTGAACCGCACCTCGGGCCCGAAGGTGCCGTCCAGCTCGTTCGGCCCCAGGGTGCCGGCGTTGAGCGGCCCCGCGACGAACTCCCAGAACGGATCGAACTCGGTGAACCGGGCGCGGGACGGATCGTACTGGTGCGCGGCGCAGTAGTGGACATCCCCGGTGATCCAGACGACGTTGCGGATCCTCCGGTCGCGGATGAACCGCAGCAGGCCGGCGATCTCCAGCTCGCGGCCGAGCGGCGGGCCGTCGTCCCCGTTGGCGACCGCCTCGTGATGAAGCGGCCCGTCGCGCACGACGAGGCCGATCGGCTGGTCGCAGGCGACGACCTTCCACGTCGCGCGGCTGGCGGCCAGCCGGGCCTCGAGCCACGCGAGCTGGCCGGCGCCGAGCAGCCGCGTCGCGTCGCTCGGCGTCGCCTGCCGGTTCCTGGTGGCGGGGCCGCGATGGCTGCGCAGGTCGAGCGCGAAGACCTCGAGCGCCTCGCCGTACCGGACCGCCCGGTGGATCCGCTCGGGGTCGTCGCTCAGGAGGGGCAGCGGGTTGTACTCGAAGAACGCCTGCCGTCCCCGGGCGGCGAGCAGCGCCGCGCTCCTGACACGGGAGCGCTCGTCGCCGTCGAAGCGCCGCGCGGGATCCCAGTTGTCCCGCACCTCGTGATCGTCCCAGATGACGACCTGGGCGACCGCGGCGTTGAAGCGCCGCATGTGCTCGTCGAGCAGGTTGTACTGGTAGTTGCCGCGGAAGTCGTCGAGCGTCTCCGCGACCGTCGCCTTGGCCGGCGTCACCACGTTGCGCCAGACGCCGCCGTCGTCCAGCGTCACCTCGGGCCGCAGGGGCCCGTCGGCGTAGATCGTGTCGCCGCAGTGCACGAACACGTCGGGGTGCGCCTTCAGCATGGTCTCGTACAGCCGGAGCCCGCCCCAGTCCGGGTTGATGCCCCAGCCCTGCCCCACCGTGTCGGCCGACCACGCGAGCGTCACGTCCCGGGCCGTGCCGGGCCCCGGCGGCGTCGCGAAGCTGCCGTGCTCGGGCCGGCTCCAGACGCGGAGATCCGCGAGGTCCTGGAAGAGCACGCGGTAGAAGATGCGCTGCCCGTCCGGCAGGCCGGCCAGCACGACGCGCGCGGTGTAGTCGGAGCCGTCCAGCGCCGCCGGCCCCGGCACGCGCCGCGCGGCCGCGAACCGCTCGGTGGTGGCGTACTCCACGAACATCCGGGCCGGGCGGTCGGTCCGGCTCCAGATCACGGCCCGGCCGGCGCCCACGTCGCCCGCGGCCACGCCGCACGGCGTGGCGGGCCGGGACGGCGCCGACGCCAGGGCGGCGGGCGCCCGGCCCAGCAGGGGCGCACCGAGGCCGCCCGCCACCGCGCCGGCGAGCGACCGGCCCAGGAACGTCCGCCGGTCGATCGCCGCCGCCGCGTTGCGCCCGGCGGCGCGCGACGTCATCATCGTCGTCCGGACCGCCGTCCGGCGAGAGGAGCGTCCGCATGCGAGGCAAGCACGTCCTCATGGAGAGCCTGGTCGGTCACGGCGTGGAGTATATCTTCGGCAATCCCGGCACGACCGAGAGCCCCATCCTCGATGCGCTGCTGGACTACCCGCAGCTCCGCTACATCGTCGCCCTGCACGAGGGCGTGGCCCTCGGCGCGGCGAGCCACTACGCCCAGGCGAGCGGCCAGCCGGGAGTCGTCAACGTCCACGTGGCCCCCGGGCTCGGCAACGCGCTCGGCATGCTCTACAACGCCCTCAAGGCCCGCTCGCCGCTCCTCGTGACGGCCGGACAGCAGGACACGCGCCTGCGCCTGCGCGGGCCGGTGCTCGGCCATGACCTCGTGGCGATGGCCGCGCCCCTGACCAAGTGGAGCGTCCAGGCCGAGCGCGCCGACGAGCTCGCGCCCATCCTGCGGCGCGCGCTGAAGATCGCCACCGACCCGCCGGCGGGCCCGGTGTTCGTCGCGCTCCCGATCGACGTGCTCGAGCAGGAGACGGACGTGGAGCCGCTGCCGCCGGGCCGCTTGTACCGGGCTCCTGCGCCCGACCCGGACGGCATCCGCGCGGCGGCCGAGCTCCTGCTCGTCAGCCGGCGGCCCGCGATCGTGGCCGGGGACGACACGGCGGACGCGGCGAGCGAGCTGGCGGCGCTGGCCGAGCGCCTCGGCGCTGCCGTCTGGTGCGAGGGCATCCGGATGCACCAGGTGCTGCCGAGCGGGCACCCGAGCTTCCGGCTCGGCCTGCCGTTCGACACGGTGGCCATCCGCCGGGCGCTCGACGGGGCCGACGTCGTGCTCCTCGTCGGCGGCCCGTTCTTCGAGGAAGTCTGGCACGCGCCGGGCTCCCCGCTTCCGCCGGACGCGCGGGCGATCCACGTCGAGTCGTCGCCCGAGCGCCTCGCCCACAACCTTCCCGTGCACGTGGGGCTGGTGGGCCACCCGCGAGCGGCGCTCGGCGCGCTGCGCGCGGCGGTGGAGGAGGGGGCCGCCCCGGCGTTCCGGGAGGCGGCGGGGCGACGGAACGACGCCCTGCGCAGCCTGAAGGCCCAGGACGTCGAGGCCCAGCGCGCGCGGGCGGCCCGACGCTGGGAGCACGCGCCCATCTCGATCCCGCGCTTCATGGCCGAGCTCGAGGCGGCGCTGCCCCCGGACGCCATCGTCGTCGACGAGTCGATCACCGCCGGCCTCGATCTCGCCCGCACCGTCCAGTTCGAGCGCCCGGGCGCCTACGTCGGCGCGCGGGGCGGTGGCATCGGGCAGGCGCTGCCCGGCGCACTGGGCGTGAAGCTCGCCCACCGCGAGCGCCCCGTCGTCGCCGTGTCGGGGGACGGCTCGGCGATGTACAGCATCCAGGCGCTGTGGACGGCGGCCCACCACGATCTCGCCGTCGTCTTCGTGATCCTGAACAACCGCGAGTACCGGATCCTCAAGCACAACATGGACACCTACCGGCAGCGGTTCGGCGCCAAGCCGGATCGCGGCTACCCGCACATGGACCTCGTCGCCCCCGACCTGGGATTCGTCGACCTCGCACGCGGCCTCGGGGTGGAGGGCGCGCGCGTGACCACGCCGGGCGACCTGCGGCCGGCGCTCGACGCGGCCCTCGGGGCTCGACGTCCGTTCCTGCTCGACGTGGCGATCGAGGGCCGCGCCTGAGGCCCGACGCCCTCAGGACGGGGCGGCCACCTGGCGGGCGAGACGTGTGGCGAGACGGAGGCGCGTGCCCACGACCGCGCGGACGAGCAAGGCTCAGCGGCACGCGCCGTGCAGTCGTGTCGCGCGTCCCATGCTGAAGATGCTCCTCGGCGAGCTGGTGGTGACCGGCGCCGCCGCTGGCCTGCTGCTGCTGCTCCTCGTGGGGTCGACCGACCTCGTCGCCGACGACCGGGCGCGACGGCGCTCGCGCGTCGTCCTGGCCCTGCTCGCCGGCCTCGTTTCTTCGGCGTCGTCGTGGACATGGTCCACCGCGCGGTGCGCGGGACGGCCCTGGCGCACCCGCTGGGCGCGCTCGAGGACGCCGGCGAGATGCTGGTCGTCAGCCTGATGCTCGCCACGGTCTTCCGGTGGGCCGACGCCCGCCAGCCGGCCGCGATCCCCGGCCGGCTGGCGCCGGTGGCGACCGCGGTACCACGCTGAAGCGCGCATGGTCCCGCCCAGCACGGAAGCGTGGCCCAGCCTGCCGCTCACGGAGTGGCAGGAGACGCACGACACGCTTCACATGTGGATGCAGATCGTCGGAAAGACGCGGCTGGCCCTCGCGCCCAGGCAGAACCACTGGTGGCACGTCACCCTGCACCTCACCTCCCGAGGGCTGACCACCACGCCGATCCCGCATGGCTCCCGCACGTTCGAGGTCGCGTTCGACTTCATCGATCATCGACTCGTCCTGGAAACGAGCGACGGAGCGGTCCGCGACATCCCGCTGCGGCCGCAGGCGGTCGCGGACTTCTATCGACAGTACGTCGACGTCCTCGGCAGCCTGGGGATCGACGTGAAGCTGTGGCCGGTGCCGGTCGAGGCGGACCACACCATCCCGTTCCTCGAGGATCGTGTCCACGCCTCGTACGACGCCGGGCACGCCCACCGCTTCTTCGGAATGCTGGTGCAGGCCGACAGGGTCCTTAAGCGCTTCGCGGGGCGATTCCTCGGGAAGTCCAGCCCGGTGCACTTCTTCTGGGGGGCCTGCGATCTGGCGCTCACGCGATTCAGCGGGCGGCGCGCTCCCCCGCTCGGGGACACGGAATGGTGGGTGCTCCGCGAGGCCAGCTCGCACGAGGAGATCAGCTTCGGGTTCTGGCCGGGAAGCGGCGCCGTCCCGGAGCCCGCGTTCTACGCGTACGCCCGGCCGGAGCCTGCTGGCCTCGCGGCGGCCCCGATCCGGCCGGCGGCTACCTACTACAGCCGGGAGCTTGCCGACTTCGTTCTTCCGTACGAGGCGGCACGCGCGGCCTCCTCGCCGGATGCCGCGGTCCTGGAGTTCTGCCAGACCGTGTACGACGCGGCGGCCGATCTCGCTCGCTGGGATCGGCCAGCGCTCGACCGGCCGCC
>JAICGY010000266.1 GCA_025922915.1 Candidatus Methylomirabilota bacterium
CCAGCCCAGGTACACCGAGAACAGGAGGATCAGCAGCAGCCCCACCCAGAACGACGGCATCGACAGGCCGAGCAGGGCGAAGACCTTGCCGGCGCCGTCCCACCAGCTGTTGACGCGCACGGCGGCCAGGATCCCGCTCGGAATGCCGATGACGAGCGAGAAGAGCATCGCCACCACCGCGAGCAGGAGGGAGTTCGGCAGCCGCGACAGGTAGAGCTCCATCACCGGCGTCCGGTAGTAGAACGAGTGGCCGAACTCCCCGCGGAAGATGGACGCCATGAACGTCGCGTACTGGACCACGAGCGGCCGGTCCAGCCCCAGCTGCTTGCGGATGAGGTCCATGTCCTCCTGGCTCGCGCCCGGCTCGACCAGGAGAACCGCGGGGTCGCCGGTGACGCGCACGAAGAGGAAGATCGTGACGCTCAGCAGGACGAGCGACACGAGCGCGTAGAAGACGCGCCGGGCGATGTAGCGCTTCATGGGGTCACGGCTTCTTGATCGTCACGTCTTCGTAGGGCGCCGAGTAGGCGTGGCCCGGGATGAGGCCGAGGCCGGACTCCCCCACCCGTGGCCCCTGTCCGTTGATGAACGCAAGCTCCCAGATCGGGATGAAGATCACCTTCTCGTGCACCAGCTGCTGGATCTTGTGCAGGATCGCCTCGCGCTTCTTCTGGTCGAGCTCGGCCGCCTGCTCCTTGAAGAGCCCGTCGATGTCCGGGTAGCTGCCGTACACGTACGCGCCGCCCCCGACGACGAACGTCTCCAGCCGCGTGGCCGCGTTGCCGAACGCCCCGCTCGCCAGGTAGGCCAGGTTCTTGTACGTCTTCTCGGAGAACCCCTTGAAGTAGGCGGCGCGCTCCAGCGGTCGCAGCCGCGAGCGGATGCCCACGTTCTGCAGGTAGTTGAGGATGGCCTCCTGGACGTTGGCGTAGGACACGTCGGTGTAGTACTCGCCGGCGTCGAAGCCGTTCGGGTACCCGGCCTCGGCCAGCAGCTTCTTGGCCCGGGCGGGGTCGAAGGCGTAGGCCGGCGGCTGCCAGTAGAACCCGAACGTGCTCGGGATCACGCTGAACGTCAGCTTCGAGTGGCCGAGCGTGATGGCCTCGTTGATGGCCTTGCGATCGATGGCGTGGTTGGCGGCCAGGCGGACGCGCCGGTCGTGCCAGGGCGACTTCGGGTCCCACTGGTCGAGCATCGCCACCCACTGCGGGGCCTGGATCACCGCCGGCTTGAGCGTGAGCCCCGGCGTCCGCTGCAGCTCCTCGGCCAGCTCCCCGCGGATCGAGTAGACGATGTCGATCTCCCCGCGCTTGAGCGCGGCCAGCCGCGTGGACTCGTCGGGGATCACCCGGAAGACCAGCCGCTTGACGCTCGGCGCCTTGCGCCAGTACTTGTCGAACGCCTCGAAGACGAGCTCGACGCCGGGCGTGAACGACACGAACTTGTAGGGGCCGGCGCCCACCGGCGCCTTCTTGAAGCCCTCGTCCCCGACCTTCTCGACGTACTTCTTCGGCACGATCCAGCCCGCCCCGCTGGCCGTCGCGTAGAAGAGCAGGAAGTCGGGCCAGGCGCCCTTGAGGCGGAAGCGCACCCGGTCGGGCGCCAGCGTGTCGATGGCCACCACGCGCTCCTTCAGGGTCTTGGCGGCGGCGCCCCGGTAACGCTCGAAGGAGAACTTGACGTCCTCGGCCGTGACCGGGTCGCCGTTGTGGAACGTCACCCCCTTGCGCAGCGTGAAGTCGTAGGTGAGCCCGTCGGACGACGCCCGCCACGACTCGGCCAGGCTCGGCGTCAACGGGTTGCCGGGCATCGGCTTCACCATCGCGTCGTGCAGCGCGTACATGACCATGAACGGCGTGATGATCCCCGGGGTCTCCGCCGGGTCGAACCACGTGGGCGCCAGCGAGACGTGCACCCCCCAGGTGAGCTGTCCCTCGGGCGCCGCGGACGCCCGGGGGACGACGACACTCCACGACAGGACGAGGGCCAGCGCGGCGAGAGCGAGCCGTCGAGAGACCGCTGCCGTCATGGGTCACTCCTTGTCACGTGAGTCACTTCGCCTTGAGCTTCAGATCCTCGTAGGGAGCCGAGTACGCGAACCCGGGGATGTCGTTGAGGCCGTGGTGCGCCACGCGGGGCCCGACCCCGTTGAGGAACGCCGGCTCCATGATCGGGATGAACATCGTCCGCTCGTGCACCATCTGCTGGATCTTCGTCAGGATCTGGCTGCGCACGGTCGGGTTGGTCTCGTTCGCCTGCTCGGCGTAGAGGCCGTCGATGTCCGGGTGGCTGCCGTAGACGTAGCGCCCGCCCTTCACCACGTAGGCCTCGAGCCGCGTGGCCGCGTTGCCGAACGCCGCGCTGCCGGTGTAGAGCACGCCGCGCAGCTTCTTCTCGCCGTACTGCGTGTAGTACGCCGCGCGCTCCATGATGCGCAGCCGGACGCGGATGCCCACGGCGTTGAAGTCGTTGACGGCGGGCTCGCCGAGCGCGCTGCCGTAGATGGTGTCGCCGCTGAGCTCGCCGGCGTCGAAGCCGTTCGGGTACCCGGCCTCGGCGAGCAGCTTCTTCGCCTGGGCGGGATCGAACTTGTACGCCGGCGGCTGCCAGAAGTACTCCATCCGGTGCGGGATCATGCTCGGCGTCACGCGGGCGAGGCCGAGGTAGACGGCCTGGTTGATGGCCTCGCGGTCGAGGGCGAGGTTCGCGGCCAGGCGCACCTTCGGGTGGGCCCACGGCGACTTCGGATCCCACTGCTCCACGGGGCTGAGCCACGACGTGAACACCAGGTACGTCGGCTTGAGCGTGAGCCCGGGGGTGCGCTTGAGCTCGTCGGCCAGGGGGCCGGTGATGCTGTAGCCGATGTCGACCTCGCCCCGCTTGAGGGCGGCCAGGCGGGTGGACTCGTCGGGGATCGTCCGGAGCACGAGCGTCTTGACCTCGGGGGACTTCCGCCAGTACTGCGCGTGCGCCTCCAGGACGAGCTCGATCCCGGGCTTGAACGCCACGAACTTGTAGGGGCCGGCGCCCACGGGCGCTTTCTTGAAGCCTTCCGGCCCCACCTGCTCCACGTACTTCTTCGGCACGATCCACGCCGCGCCCGTGGCCGGCGTGCCGTAGAACGTCAGGAAGTCCGGCCACGGCTGCTTGAGGACGAAGCGCACGCGGTGGGGATCGGGCGTCTCCACGCGCGCCACCCGGGCCTTGAGCAGCCCCGCCCCCGAGCCCTTGTAGCGCTCGAAGGAGAACTTGACGTCCTCGGCGGTCATCGTGTCGCCGTTGTGGAACTTGACGCCCTTGCGCAGGACGAAGTCGTAGACGAGGCCGTCCTTGGACACCGTCCACGACTCGGCCAGGCTCGGGGCCATCGGCGCGCCGGGCATGGGCTTCACCAGAGCGTCGTGCAGCGCGTAGATCACCATGAACGGCGTGATGATCCCGGGCGTCTCGGCCGGATCGAAGAAGGTCGGGGCGAGCGTGATGTGCACGGCCCAGGTCAGGGTGCCCTCCGGCGCGGCGGCGGCGGGGGCGGGGACGGTGGCGGGCAGCAGGACGGCGGCGAGCAGCAGGGCGCGGAGCGGACGCATGGCGCCTCCTTGGGCGGCTACTGCGGGATCCAGACGGCGTCGGGCGGGGACGGAAACCGTCGGACCGCGAGCGGGCGCGATGCCGGACGGGAGCGGACCGTTCGCTTCATGCGAGTCACCTCCGCAGCGCTGCGGATCGGACGTTCGGTCTCGCGAAAAGGTAAGGGATTATCCCCGAAACAACCCGCGTGTCAACAATAGGAAAGGCTATTCACGCCCGGCAGGCGCGCGAGTGCGCGGAAATTGCGGGCATTCGCGGCCCCGCGATCCGGTACGCGTCTTGCTCCCATCAGATCGCGAGTACGGCGAAGGTTGCGAGCCCGGCTGACTCTTCGGCTCGCGCGCTGGACCGGCTGCCGACTCGACCGCGCCCATCCGCCCCTGTGGGCGCGGTCTTCTTTTGACTGCGTTCCGCTCGTGGGCCGCGCCCTCCGCCCGGAGGGCGCGGCTCAGCGCTCCTGGGCCAGCCGCTGGCTGAGGTCGACCAGCGCCTCGAGCTTCTTGGCCGCCCCGCCGCTCGCGATCGATTGCGCGGCCAGGACGACGCCTTCCTTGAGGTCGTGGGCGCGGCCGCCGGCGACCAGCGCCGCCGACGCGTTCATGAGGACGATATCGCGGCGCGGCCCGGCCTGGCCCTGCAGCACGGCGCGGATGATCTCCGCGTTCTGCACGCGGTCCCCGCCCTGGAGGTCCCGGATCGACGCCCGCGCAAGCCCGAAGTCCTCCGGCCGCACGGTGAACGTCCGGACGATCCCCTCGCGCACCTCCGACACGCGGCTCTCGCCGGTGGTCGACAGCTCGTCGAGCCCGTCGGCCCCGTGGACGACGAACGCGCGGATGGTGCCGAGCTCGGCGAGCACGCGCGCCAGGGGCTCGGTGAGCGCCGCTGCGTACACGCCGATGACCTGGGCGTTCGCTCCCGCCGGGTTGGTGAGCGGGCCCAGCATGTTGAACACCGTCCGCACGCCCATCTCGCGCCGCGCCGTCATGACGTGCTTCATCGCGGTGTGCAGCAGCGGCGCGTACAGGAAGCCGATGCCCACCTCGTCCACGCACCGGGCGACCTTCTGCGGCGTGAGGTCCAGGCTCACGCCGAGGGCCTCCACGACGTCGGCCGAGCCGCAGAGCGAGGAGACCGAGCGGTTGCCGTGCTTGGCCACGCGCAGCCCTGCCCCCGCCACGACGAAGGCGGTGGCCGTCGACACGTTGAAGGTGCCCGTCGCGTCCCCGCCGGTGCCGCACGTGTCGATGAGCATCTCGCGGTCGGTGCCCGTGAGCGCCGCCACCTCGTCCGCCCGCGTCCGGATGCGGACCACCTTCTGCCGCATCACCTGCGCGAACCCGATGAGCTCCTCGACCGTCTCGCCCTTCATCCGCAGGGCGGTGAGGAAGGCCGCGATCTGCGCGTTGGTGGCCGCCCCCGACATGATGGCTTCCATCGCCGCCGCCGCCTCGATCCGCGTGAGATCGCGGCGGTCCACAAGCGCCCGCACCGCCTCCGTGATGATCGGACTCGTCATCCCCGCTCCCTCCCGCGCCGATGCCCGCGGAGAGGGCCATGGTAGCACCCGGCCCGGCGCGGCCGCAGGCGCGGTCCGTCGTGGGTCATTGCCCCGGAGCGCGCGCATCGTTCCAGAGATCAGGGCGCCGGTCGGGGCCCTCGATGCGATCGGTCGCCGATCACGCCGCACGTTTGTGCTTGACAGGTTTCGCCGGAGCGCCCGAGTGCTGATCGCCGGTGCGCCGGGAATGCCCGCCGTGCGCGCTGCCCGGGCGTTTGGCCGCGAGATCAGGGTCGTCCTACCGAAAGTTCTCGACCGCGTCGAGATCCTGCCTGCGTTGCGCCTCCCCGGGGCCGCGAAACTCGCGGTGTAGAGTCGCGGCAACCACCAGGGGGATGTGCATGGAGATGCTGGCGCCCGACGTTGCCGCCGTCCCGGAGCCCGCCGGTGTCGCGTAATCCGTCGCCGCCGTCGCCCGACTCGGCGACGAGATCGCCGAGCTCTCCGCCCACCTCGAGGCCGCGACGGCCAGGCTCCTGGATTTGATCCGCGAGTTCGACGCCCGGCTCGGCTGGAACACCGGCTTCTCCTCCTGCGCCGCCTGGCTGTCCTGGCGGGTGGGGCTCGACCTGGGCGCCGC
>JAICGY010000267.1 GCA_025922915.1 Candidatus Methylomirabilota bacterium
ACCTGACCCAGCTAGTCTTCGACCCCTTGAGCCTGGAGAAGTTCACGCACGCGATCCACCAGCCGTACGGTATGGTGCTGATCACGGGCCCGACCGTGTCGGGCAAGACGACCACCCTGTACTCGGCGATCCACACGATCAACGCGCCCGAGATCAACATCATGACGGCCGAGGACCCGGTCGAGTACAACCTCAAGGGCGTCAACCAGGTCCAGGTCAACGAGTCGATCGGGCGGACGTTCGCGGCCGTCCTGCGCAGCTTCCTGCGCCAGGATCCCGACGTCATCCTGGTCGGCGAGACGCGCGATCTGGAGACCGCGCAGATCAGCATCCGGGCCGCGCTGACCGGTCACCTCGTGTTCACGACGCTGCACACCAACGACTGTCCCTCCACCGTCGCCCGGCTCGTCGACATGGGCGTGCCGTCGTTCCTGCTGTCCTCGGCGCTGCAGATCGTGCTCGCGCAGCGGCTGGGACGGCGGGTGTGCAGGGACTGCCGCGAGCCGTTCGACGGCCGCGAGGAGGACCTGGTGCCGTACGGGCACGTGCCCCGGGGGCTCGGGCCCCTCACCTTCTATCGGGGCAAGGGCTGTCAGACCTGCAACTACACCGGCATGCGAGGGCGCGTCGCCATCTACGAGGTCATGCCGGTCAGCGAGACGCTGCGGGACATGATCCTCCGGGCCGCGTCGACGGCCGAGGTGCGCGCGCAGGCGCAGGCGGAGGGCATGAAGACGCTCCGGCAGGCGGGGCTCATGAAGGTCGTGGAGGGCGTGACGACGGTGGAGGAAGTGCTGCGCGTCACGCTCGCGACGTAGCGGGAGGGGACAGGCCATGGCGGTGTTCGCGTACAGGGGACGCTCGGGAGGATCGGCCATCGCCGGGGAGATCGAGGCGGACAGCCGGCCGGCCGCCGTCGCCGCGCTGCGGTCCCGCGGCGTGGTGGCGACCGCCGTCGAGGAGAAGAAGGGTCGGGCCGCGAGCGGCGGCGTCGTGCTCGGCGGCAAGGTGAAGTCCAAGGACCTGGCGATCTACACCCGCCAGTTCTCCACGATGATCGACGCCGGCCTGCCCATCGCCCAGTGCCTGCAGATCCTGTCCGAGCAGAGCGAGTCCAAGACGCTCCGGGACGTCACCGCGAAGATCGCGGGCGACGTCCAGGGCGGCTCGACCCTGGCCGAGTCGTTCGGGAAGTACCCACGCACGTTCGACAGCCTGTTCGTCAACATGCTGGCCGTCGGCGAGTCGGGCGGCGTCCTCGACGTCTGCCTGCAGCGGCTGTCGAGCTACATCGAGAAGGCGGCGAAGCTCAAGTCCAAGGTCAAGAGCGCGATGGTGTACCCCGCCACCATCATCGGGGTCGCGTGCCTCGTGATCATCTTCATGATGGTCTTCGTCCTGCCCACGTTCGCCAACATGTTCAGGACCATGGGCGCCGACCTGCCGCTGCCGACGAAGATCGTCATCTGGGTGTCCGAGGTGACCCGGGCGTACATCATCTTCGTGATCCCCCTGATCGGGCTGGGCATCTACCTGCTGCGCCGGTACTACATGACGGACCAGGGCAGCATGACGATCGACACGTTCTTGCTCAAGGTGCCGGTGATCGGCATGCTGATCCGGAAGGTGGCGGTCGCCCGCTTCACCCGGACGCTCGGCACCCTGATCTCCTCCGGCGTGCCCATCCTCGAGGGCCTGCTCATCACCGCCCGCGCGGCGGGGAATCGCGTCGTGGAGAAGGCGGTCATGGGCGCCCGCCAGCACGTCATGGCGGGAGGCACGCTCGCCGACCCGCTCAAGAACACGCCGGTGTTCCCGCCGATGGTCGTGCACATGATCAACGTCGGCGAGAACACGGGGGCCCTCGACCAGATGCTGAACAAGATCGCCGACTTCTACGACGACGAGGTGGACGCGGCGGTCAGCGCCCTCACCTCGCTGCTCGAGCCGCTCATGATCGTCTTCCTCGGCGTCTCGGTGGGCGGGATCGTCATCGCCATGTACCTGCCGATCTTCAAGATGGTGACCCTCATCAAGTAGGCCGCCGGGAGGGAGGCGGGGCCGCGCCATGAAGCTGATGAATGCGTCGGGTCTCGTGCGCGGCCTCGCCTTCGTGCGGGCGGCGGTGGCCGCCGTCCTGCTGCTCGGGGTGCCGGCCCTGCCCGACGACCTGATGCCGGGCAGCAACCGCAGCCTGCTGACCACCGTCCTGGTCGCCGTCGTCCTGAGCTCCGCCGCGCTCGTCGCCGCCCGCATGCCGGCCCGCCCGAAGCACACGGCCTGGCTCGTGTGCGTGCTCGACACCGTCCTCGTCACCGTCATCGTGGCCGCCACGGGTGGCGCCCGCTCGATCTTCACCTTCCTCTATGTCCTGGTCGTGACCGGGGCCTGCCTGCTCCTGTCGCGCCCGGGCGGCCTCACCATCGCCGCCGTGAGCAGCGTGCTCTACACGGCGCTCGTCGTCGGCTGGACCATCGCGCCCATGTCGTCGCCGGACACGGCGCTCACCGAGACGACGGGCTACGAGATCCTGACGATGTTCATGAACGCCGGGACCTTCCTCGTCGTCGCCATCGTCGCCGGGGGCCTGGCCGAGCGTTTCCAGTCGACGCGGGAGGAGCTGGAGAGCCGCCGGCGCGATCTTCGCGACCTCGAGGCCTTCACGGACCTGGTCTTCCGCTCGGTGAGCACGGGGCTCATCGCCATCGACGACGAGCGTCGGGTGACGGCCTTCAACCGGGCCGCGGAGACCATCACCGGCGTCCGGGCGGCCGAGGCCGTCGGCCGCCCGTGGACGCTCCTGTTCGGTGATGCCGTATCGCTGGCGGCGGTGGCGGCGGCGGTCGGCGAGGAGCGTCGCAGCGCGCCGCTGTACGAGACGGTGGTGCGCCGTCCGGACGGGACGGCGGCGCCGGTCCGGCTCACCTTCTCGGCGCTGCGCGCCGGCGACGGGCGCCGCATCGGGCTGATCGCGGCCTGCGAGGACCTCTCGACCATCCGGTCGATGGAGGAGCGGATGCGCGCCGCCGACCGGCTGGCCACGCTGGGCCGGATGGCCGCCAACATCGCCCACGAGATCCGCAACCCGCTGGCCTCCCTGTCCGGCGCCATCGAGGTGCTGGCGGCCGGCACGGTCCCGTTCGACTCTCGCCAGCGACTCGCGGACATCGTGCTCAAGGAGGCCGGGCGGCTCAACCAGATCATCGTCGCCTTCCTCGAGTACGCCCGCCCGGCCCCCCTGCGGCGGGCCCGGGTGAACGTGGCCGAGATCCTCGACGAGGTGCTGACGCTGCTGGAGCACCGCGATCAGCCGGGCACGGTGAAGATCACGCGCGAGTTCCCCGCGGCGCTTTCGTGGAGCGTGGACCCGCAGCAGTTCCGCCAGGCGATCTGGAACCTCGGCCTCAACGCCGTCCAGGCGATGCCGGGCGGGGGGGAGCTGCGCGTGGCGGCGACGCCCACCGACGGCCGGCTCCTCGTCCGGGTCACGGACTCCGGTCACGGGATCGCCGCCAAGGACCTGCCCCACATCTTCGAGCCCTTCTTCTCGAGCAAGCCCGACGGCAGCGGTCTCGGGCTGGCCCTCGTGCACCGGATCGCGCAGGAGCACGGCGGCCACGTCGAGGTCGACAGTGCCCCCGGTCTCGGCTCGAGCTTCATGCTGAGCCTGCCCGCGCATGCCTGACGTCCGGGTCCTGGTCGTCGACGACGAGGCCAGCATGCGGGAGCTCCTGACCATCCTGCTCCGGCAGGAAGGGTACGACGTCGTCACCGCGGACGGCGGCGAGGCGGCCGTCGGGCTCCTCGGACGCGAGACGTTCGACCTCGTCATCACGGACCTGCGCATGGCGGGCGCGGACGGACTCGACGTCCTGCGCGCCGCCAGGGAACAGGCGCCTCGCACGGTCGTGCTCGTCGTGACCGCCTACGCCTCCACCGAGTCCGCGGTGGAAGCGATGAAGCTCGGCGCCTACGACTACGTCACCAAGCCCTTCAAGGTCGACGAGCTGAAGGTCACCGTCACCAACGCTCTCGAGCGACGACGGCTGCAGGAGGAGAACCTCGCGCTCAAGCGTCAGCTCCGGCGCGAGCGCGGGTTCGACAACTTCATCGCGCGGAGCCGGGCCATGCTCGACGTGTTCGAGACCATCCGGAAGACCGCCGACAGCGGGTCGACCGTGATGATCACGGGCGAGAGCGGAACCGGCAAGGAGCTGGTGGCCCAGGCGCTCCACAGCGAGTCGAGCCGCAAGCACCGCCCCTTCGTCTCCGTCAACTGCGGGGCGGTCCCGGAGACCCTGCTCGAGTCGGAGCTGTTCGGCCACGTCAAGGGTGCCTTCACGGGGGCGGTCGCCACCACCGAGGGTCTGTTCGCCGCCGCCGACGGGGGAACGCTGTTCCTCGACGAGATCACCGAGGTCCCGGCCTCCGTCCAGGTGAAGCTGCTCCGCGTGATCCAGGAGCGGCAGATCCGACGGGTCGGCGACACCAAGGACCAGAAGATCGACGTGCGCCTGATCGCGGCCTCGAACCGGGACCCCGGCAAGGCCGTCCGGGACGGCACCCTGCGCGAGGACCTCTTCTACCGGCTGAACGTGATCCCGATCCACCTGCCGCCGCTCCGTGACCGGCGCGACGACATTCCGCTCCTGGTGGCGCACTTCATCAAGCGCATCAGCACGGAGGTCGGCCGGGAGGTCAGCGGCGTGGCCCCGGACGCCATGGCGGCGCTGGAGCAGTATCACTGGCCCGGCAACATCCGGGAGCTGGAGAACGTCATCGAGCGGGCCATCGTGCTGGGCAGCGGCCACATGCTCGACCTCGCCGCGCTGCCCCCCGGGATCTGCCGGCCGCCGGATCGGGACGAGCCGCCGCTCGACATCCCGCCGGCCGGCCTCGATCTCGAGGCCACGCTGGACCGGATCGAGCACGGTCTCATCCAGACGGCGCTGCAGCGGGCCGGGGGTGTCCAGACCCGGGCCGCCGAGCTCCTCCGGCTCAGCTTCCGTCAGTTCCGCTACAAGCTGCAGAAGCATCAGCTGCGGGCGGGGGAGAAGGCCAGATCCGCGTCGGCCCCCTCCGACTGACGCTTTTGGTCACCTGGCTGCCGGGCACCGTCACAGAATCTCGGTACTCCTCGTCGCAATCATCTTCGTAAGCGGCTGTTTCGTCGCGCTGTTCTGGTCCCTCCGGGGAGCTGGCACCGCCGCTGCACCGGGCTCGTCCCCAGGTGACGAGGGACAGAACATGAACTTCATAACGCACCAATCCACGAGGCGGCACGGCGCTCAGCGCGGCTTCACGCTGATCGAGCTCCTCATCGTGATCGCGATCCTCGGCATCCTGGCGGCGATCGGGATGCCGCTGTACGCCAACGTCCAGGCCCGGGCGCGTGTCGCCAAGGCGCAGGCCGACACCAGGGCGGTGGCATCGGCCATCACCCTGTACATGGCCCACTGCGAGGGGCTGCCGAACCCCACCAGCGCGGCGACCACTTGCCCCACGTCGTCTGGGGCCCAGGCGAACCAGCCGGTGCCATCGGCGCTCCTGGCCGCCCAGACGAACAACCAGAACCGTGTGGCGGGACCGTTCCTGGCCGCTGTGCCGGTACTGCCTGCGGGCTGGGCGGGGAACGGCGCGACCTACCGTTACGACGTCTCGGCAGGGGGAACGCTCCAGGTCTGCGGAAGCGGCGACGGGACGGCGGCGAACTCCAACGGCAC
>JAICGY010000268.1 GCA_025922915.1 Candidatus Methylomirabilota bacterium
GCCGGCCGGCGCGCCCGCCTGGCCGTGGGCGGCGCCGGGTCCCGGCGCGTGCGCGTGCGGCGCGGGGGCCGGCCGCGCCGCGCCGCCCATGCGCGCCTGGACGCGCGTCACCCCGGGCACCTGGCCCGCCACGCGCGAGGCGGAGCTGTGGATCGACACCTTGCTGGCGGGCGGCTGGCCCGAGAACGCGAGCGTGAACGAGACCTCGCCGCCCTCGACCGCCAGGTCGCGCACGAGACCGAGGCTCACGATGTCCTGCTGGCTCTCGGGATCGCGGACGGCGCGGAGCGCATCGAGCACCTGCTGGGGCGTGGCCATACACTCGCGACTATACAGCACGGTCCGCGGCACGCAACGCGGGCGCCGGGCCGCTTGCGTTCGCGGACCCTTCTTGCTACATAGGGCTGATGATCGCTGCCGATCACTTTCGCCGCGTTCTCGGGCACTTCGCCACCGGGATCACGGTCCTCACGACCTGCGACGCCGATCAGCGACCGACCGGGCTCACCGCGAGCGCGTTCTGCTCCGTCTCGCTCGAGCCGCCGCTCATCCTCGTCTGCGTGGACCACAAGTCGCAGAGCTATCCGGCGCTGCGCGAGCGCGGGCAGTTCGCCGTCAACATCCTGCGCGCCGACCAGGAGGCGATCTCGCGCCGCTTCGCCTCCACCAGCCTCACGAAGTTCGACGGCGTCCCCTACCGCCTCGGGGCCCTCGGCGTGCCGCTGCTCGACGAGGCCCTGGCCCAGCTCGAGTGCGTGGTGGTGAGCGCGCACGTCGAGGGCGACCACACGATCTTCGTCGGGCGCGTCGAGCAGACGCGCCTGACGGACGGCCAGCCCCTGCTCTACTACCGCGGCCGGTACGCCCGGCTCGCCGACTCCGCCCCCGGAGCGTGACGGTGGCGCCGTCCGGGCCGGCCCCCGCGATCCCCCTGTCGCGCCCCGTGGTGGACGACGAGATCCGGCAGGCGGCGCTCGCCGCCATCGACGGCCGGCAGTACATCCTGGGCCCGCGGTGCCGCGAGCTGGAGGACGGGCTGGCGCGCCACGCCTGCACCCGGCACGGCGTCCTCACGAGCTCCGCCACCGCGGCGCTCTGGCTCGCCCTGCGCGCGCTCGGCGTCAAGGCGGGTGACGAGGTCCTCGTGCCCGCCCACACCGCGTTCCCGACGGTCGAGGCCCTCTGCGTCGCGGAGGCGACGCCGGTGTTCGTCGACGTCGACCGCTTCTACACGATGGACGTGGCCGACGCGGCCGCGAAGGCCACGCCCCGCACCGTGGGGCTCCTGCCCGTGCACCTCTACGGTCAGCCGGCCGACCTCGACGCCGTCGGTGACCTCGCGGCCCGCCTCGGGCTCTGGGTCCTGGAGGACTGCGCCCAGGCCTGCGGGGCCGCCTGGAAGGGCCGCCGCGTGGGCTCGTTCGGGCGCGCCGCCGTCCTCTCCTTCTACCCGTCGAAGAACCTCACCGTCATGGGGGACGGGGGGGCCGTCCTCACCGACGACGAGGATCTCGCCGTGCACGTGCGGCGGCTGCGCGACCACGGGCGGCGCTCGAAGGACGTGCACGCCGAGGTCGGCTTCAATCTCCGGTTCAACGAGATCCAGGCGGCGATCGGCGGCGTGCTGCTGCGGCGGCTCGACGTCATGAACGAGCGGCGCCGCGCGCTGGCCGCCCGCTACGACGCGGGCCTCGCCGGGCTGCCGCTCGCGACGCCGGCCGTCCGCCCCGGCGCCCGGCACGTCTACCACCTGTACGTCGTCCGCACCGCGCAGCGCGACGGCCTGGCCGCGTTCCTCGCCGCCCGCGGGATCCAGACGGGGATCCACTACCCGGTGCCCGCGCACCGCCAGCCCGCCGTCGAGCGCCTGGCGTCCCCCGCCCTGCCGGAGACCGAGCGGCTCGTGGACGAGATCCTGAGCCTGCCGATCTCGGCCGGCCACACCGACGACGAGATCGACCGCGTCATCGCGACCGTGCGGCAGTTCTTCGGCGCCTGATGGCCGAGCCCCTCCGCATCCTGCAGCTCTATCCGAAGGCGGACTTCTTCACGGGAGCCGCCATCCAGCTGCGCGATCTCGCCGCGGGCCTCGCCGCCCGCGGACACGACGTCACGATCGCCACGCCGCCCAGCGCGGAGTGGCCCCGGCGCTGCCGGGCGGCCGGCGTCCGCCACGTGGTCGTGCCCATGCGGCGGGCGTGGGACGTGCGGGCGGCGTGGCGGCTCGGCCGGGTGATCCGCGCGCACCGCGTGCAGGTCGCCCACGCTCACAAGGGGCGGGCGCGCACGCTGGCCCTCGGCGCCGGGCTCCTCGGCGGGCGGACGCTGCTCGTGCTGAACCGGGGCGTGAGCTTCCCGCTGACCGGGCTGCGCCGGCTCGGGTACACCACCGGCCGCGTGCACGCGATCGTCGCCGTCTGCGAGTCCATCAAGCGCGGGCTGGTGGCCGCCGGCGTCCCGGGCGAGAAGATCGAGGTGATCTACTCGGGCACCGACGTCGCGCGGTTCCATCCGGGCGTGGACGGGGGCCCGGTCCGCCGGGAGCTCGGGCTGGGGCCGGACGACTTCGTCGTCACCCAGATCGGCGTCCGGTCGTGGCGCGGCTGGCAGGACGTGCTCGAGGCGATGCGGACGGTGACCCGGGAGGTGGCGCGGGCGCGCCTCCTGTTCGTGGGCGCCTCGCCGCCGAAGATCGCGGAGATCGCCGACCGCGCCCGCGAGCGCGGTCTGGGCGGACAGGTCGTGGCCGTCGCGCACCGCGACGACGTGCCGGCCGTGCTCGCCGCCTCGGACGTGGTCGTCGACGCCTCGTGGGCGGGGCTCGGCATCACGGGGTCCATCCGCGAGGCCCTCGCCTGCGAGCGGCCCGTCGTGGCCACCGACGTGGAGGGGATGCCGGAGCTCGTCCTCGACGGGGAGACCGGCCTCCTCGTGCCGCCCCGCGCGCCGGAGGCCCTGGCCCGCGCGGTCCTCCGGCTGGCGGCGGCCCCCCTCGCCGCCCAGGCGATGGCGCGGGCGGGCCGCAAGCGCGTGGAGACGCACTTCTCGCTCCGGGCCAAGCTCGACGCCACCGAGGCGCTCTACCGCCGCCTCGTCCTGGGCGCCCGGGCCGCATGAGGCACGCCGCCGCCATCTACCGCCGCCTGCTGCCCTACATGCGTCCGCACCTCGGGGTGCTGGGCGTCGGCGCGCTCCTCGCGCTGGTGGTGGCGGCCATGGAGGGCGCGATCGCGTGGCTGGTGAAGCCCGCGATGGACGAGATCTTCATCCGCCAGGACGCGGCGATGCTCCGCGTCATCCCGCTGCTCCTGTTCGGCGCCTACGTCGTGAAGGGCGTCGCCCGCTACGGCCAGTCCTACCTGATGGCGGCGGTCGGCGAGCGGGTCGTGGCGACCCTGCGCGGCGACCTCTACCGCCACATCCAGCAGATGCCGCTCTCCTTCTTCGCCGACCTGCACTCCGCCGAGCTCATGTCGCGCGTGATCACGGACGTGAACCGGCTCGCCCGCGTCTCCTCCACCGTCCTCGTCATGGCGGTCCGCCAGTCCGCCATGGTCGTCGCGCTCCTGGGCGTGATGGCCGCCCGCGAGTGGCGGCTGACCCTCGTCGCGCTCGTCGTCTTCCCGTTCATCGGGATGGCGATCCGCGCGATCGGCCGGCGGCTCTACCGCATCAACCGGCGGTCGCAGGAGAAGATCGCCGAGCTGAACGTCCTGCTGCACGAGGCGTTCGCGGGCACCAAGATCGTCAAGGCGTTCGGGCGCGAGCCGCACGAGCGCGAGCGCTTCGACCGGGTGAACCGCCGCCTCCTCGACCTGGCCCTCAAGGACCATCGCACGGACGAGATCACCGAGCCGGCCATGGAGATCATCGCCGCCGTCGGCATCATGGGCGCCCTCTGGTACGGCGGGCACCGGGTGATCGCCGGGAGCATGACCCCCGGCGACTTCTTCTCGTTCACGACGGCGCTGGCGCTGCTCTATGGCCCCGTGCGCCACCTCTCGCGCATCTTCAACACGATCCAGCAGGCCACGGCGTCGGTCGAGCGCGTCTTCGAGATCATCGACACGCCGCCCGCGATCGTGGACCGCCCCGGGGCGGTCGCCCTGACCGGGTTCCGGGACGCGATCCGGCTGGAGGCGGTCTCGTTCCGCTACCCCGGCTCGCGCGAGCCGGCGCTGCGGGACATCACGCTCGAGATCCGCAAGGGCGAGTGCGTCGCCTTCGTGGGCATGAGCGGCGCCGGGAAGTCGACGCTGATCGACCTCCTGCCCCGCTTCCACGACGTCACCGCCGGGCGCATCACCGTGGACGGCCACGACGTGCGGGACGTCACCCAGGCCTCGCTGCGCTCGCTCGTCGGGATCGTCACCCAGGAGACGTTCCTCTTCAGCGGCTCGATCTACGAGAACATCGGCTACGGCCGGCCCGACGCCGACCGCGAGGCGATCACCCGGGCCGCGCGGCAGGCCCACGCCGAGGAGTTCGTCCTCGCCTGTCCCGATGGCTACGACACCCTCGTGGGCGAGCGGGGCGTCCGCCTGTCGGGCGGCCAGCGCCAGCGGCTGGCGATCGCCCGCGCCTTCCTGAAGGACCCTCCGGTCCTGATCCTCGACGAGGCGACGTCCGACCTCGACGCCGAGAGCGAGTTCGTCGTCCAGCAGGCCCTGAGCGATCTCATGCGGGGCCGCACCGTCCTCGTCATCGCCCACCGCCTGGCCACCATCCGGAACGCGGACCGGATCGTGGTCGTCCACGAGGGTCGCATCGCGGAGGTCGGCCGCCACGACGAGCTGGTCGCCCGCGACGGCCTCTACCGCCGCCTGCACGCACTCCAGGTCGAAGGCGTCACCGGGTAGCGCCGGCGGCGGGCGCGGCGGGCCAGCGTAAATAACCGGGCACCGGCCCGCGTCCAACGGGCGGCGGCGATGACCGCCGAGACTCCCCGGGAGGCAGATCGCACATGACACGCACATCCTGGACACGCGCCGTCGCGCTCGCAGTGACGGCCATCCTCGTCGCCAGCACCGCCGCCGTCGCCGGCGGTCCTCACGGCCGCATGAAGCATCGCTCCTTCGAGGGCGCCCTGCAGAAGCATCTGGGCCTCAGCGACCAGCAGGCGCAGGCCATCCGCGAGGTGCACGTCGGCCAGGCCGAGGCCCGCAAGCAGCACGCCCAGGCGCTGCGACAGGCGCAGACCGACCTGCGGCAGCTCGTCCTGAGCGACGGCGACGGGGGCGCGATCGAGGCCAAGAAGGCCGAGGTCGCGCGGCTGCTGGCCGAGTCGGTCGAGATGCGGGTCGACACGCTGAGGCAGATCGGCCCCATCCTCACGCCGGAGCAGCGCGAGAAGTACGCCCAGGGCTGGCACGGCCGCGGCCGGCACCGCCAGGGCTCCTAGCCGGGGATCCGTGGGGGGCCGGCCGGCCCCCCACACTCCCCCGGCCCCGTCCGATCGGGGTAGAATGCGCGCCATGCCGGGCCGGCTCGTGCTCCTGGTCGCCCTCTACGTGGCGCTGGACTTCGCCAACCCGCTGATGCCCGGCGCCGTGTGCTTCGACGCCGGCGACACGGTGGACGCGGTCCGGGGCCACCGTCTCCGGGTCACGGCGCTGCCGGCCGTGGTGCCGCCCGTGCGGTACGACGTGCTCCCGGAGCCCCGGGTCCACGCCCCCGTCCCCCGGCTCTCGCCCGTTCCCCGGCTCGGCCGTGA
>JAICGY010000269.1 GCA_025922915.1 Candidatus Methylomirabilota bacterium
CGGCGCCGACGATCGCGATCGTCCGGGGCTTCGGGTTCTGCTTCTGCGCGATCTCGAAGAAGCCGCGCGACCAGTCGGTCTTGGGCTCGGGCCCGGCCGGCATGATGCCGAAGTAGTACGGGTAGTTGAACTTCTCGTTGACGGCGAGGCCGAACAGCCCCATGAAGGTCAGCTTGCGCTCCATCACGATCGGCATCGCGGGCGCGATGAGGTTGGTGCCGTACCCCGATACCACCAGGTCGACCTTGTCCACGTCGATCAGCTTCGTGTAGATGCCGGGCACGGTCGCCGGCTTCGTCTGGTCGTCGTAGTGGATCAGCTCGACCTTGCGGCCCAGCAGCCCGCCCTTCTTGTTGACGTCATCGGCCCAGATCTGCATCGCGAGGAGGGCCGCCTTGCCGTTGCCGGCGAGGCCGCCGGTGAGCGCCATGCCGAACCCGATCCGGATGGGCTCGGCGGCGGATGCCGCCGGCCCGCCGACCACCGGGAGCGCGAGGGTCACGGCCAGGCCGGCGGCGACCAGCCGGGCCCATGGTGTCGATCGACGCGGTCGCTTCATCGGTGGATCCTCCCTTGATCGGGTCGGCTCCGGTCGGTGGGCCCCGATGCTACACCATCGGCGGGGCCACGTCGCTACTGGTACTCGAGCGTGGCGGCCCGGAGCCCGCAGAGGAGCTTGCCCACGGTCTCCAGGCAGCGGTCGTTGGCCGGCGGCATGACGGGGCCGGCGAGGGCGTCCCGGTGCCAGCGTTCGAGCGGCAGGGACTTCAAGATGCCCCGCCCTCCCGCGAGGCGCATCGCGCGCTCGGTGACGGTGACGCCGACCTCCGCGGAGTAGTACTTGGACTGGTTCACGGCCAGCATGGTCGCCTCGCGGTCCCCGGCCATCCGCGCGCGGGCGGCCTCCACGAGCAGCAGCCGCGCCGCGCGCACGAGGGTGCCCATCTGGGCGATCTCCCGCTGGACGACGGGGGAGTGGGCCAGCGGCGTGGGCGACGGCCGCATGGGCCGGGTGCGGACGTCGTCGGCGATGTACTCGAACGCGGCCTCCGCGATGCCGAGGTACGTCGCGGCGTAGCCCAGCGCGAAGCCCGAGAGATCGACGTCGAAGAGCTGCCCCGGGCGGCCGATCACGTCCGCCGTGTCCACCTCGGTGTCGTAGGCGATCGTGTGGCTCACCGTCCCGCGCATCCCGGTGGCGTTCCACGTCGGCTCGACGGTGACGCCCGGCTGCGTGCGGGCCACCATCGCGGACAGCAGCCCCTCGCGCGCCCCGGCCGCCCCGTCCGTCACCCCCGACACGAAGTAGTAGTCCGCGGCGTCCCCCAGCGAGCAGAAGTGCTTCACGCCCTTGACGTGGTAGCCGTGCTCGGTGGGCCGGAAGACGGTGTGGAGGACGAACCGGTCCCGGAACGACGACTCGGGCTCGCTCGTGATCGAGGCCACCAGGCGGCCCTCGCGCACGACCGCGTCGAAGTACCGTCGCTTCTGGGCGTCGGTGCCCAGGGCGTCGACGAAGCCCAGCACCGTGGCGTGCATGTTGAACGTCAGCGCCGTGGCCGAGCAGCCCTTGGCGATCTCGAGCAGCGTCAGGACGTAGGTGAGCGGGTCGGCCCCGAGGCCGCCGTGGTCCCGCGGCACCGTCAGCGCGAGCAGGCCGGCCTCGCGCAGGTCCGCGTAGTTCTCGTGGGGGAAGGCGGCGGCGGCGTCGTAGGTGGCGGCGCGGGCGGCGAACCGCTCCCGGGCCAGCCGGGCCGCGGCGTCGACGATCCGGCGCGACTCCGGGGCAAGCGCAGGGGACGGGAACATCAGCCGCCGGTGCCCGGGCGTCGCTCGGACGGCCGCCGCGCCCGCCCGATCGGCTCGAGCCTGTTGCCGTCCGTGCCGGGGACTGAAGGTGACGTCGCGGGCTCCCTCATCGACGTGGGCGACGCCACCGTACCACAACTCGAGCGCGGTCCGGACCCGGGCGGGCACGCCCGGGACCCCGCCCGCGGCCAGCATTGACAAGCCCCGGCCCGTGGGGCTAATGGACGCCATGAAGCCGGCGCCCTTCACGTATCACCGTCCGGGGTCGCTGTCCGAGGTGTTCGATCTCCTCGATCACCATGGCGGGGACGCGCGGATCCTGGCGGGCGGGCAGAGCCTCGTGCCGGCGCTCAACATGCGGCTGGCCACACCGACCGCGGTCATCGACATCAACCGGATCCCGGGTCTCGACGGGATCCGCCTCACCACGGAGGGCCTGCACCTCGGCGCGCTGGCGCGCCAGGACGACGTCGAGCGCTCGCCACTGGTGCGCGAGCACGCGCCGCTGCTCGCGCAGGCGCTCCCGAACGTCGGGCACGTCGCCATCCGCACGCGCGGCACCATCGGGGGCAGCGTGGCGCTGGGCGATCCGGCCGCCGAGCTGCCCGCCTGCCTGGTCGCGCTCGGGGCGACCGTGCGGGCCACCAGCCGGCGCGGCGCGCGGGCGATCCCGGCCGGCGAGTTCTTCCGTGGCATCTACACGACGGCGCTCGCGCCCGACGAGGTGCTCACCGAGGTCGTGGTGCCCCGGCCGGGGCCGGACGCCCGCGCGGCGTTCGACGAGCTGGCGCGCCGCCAGGGCGACTTCGCGCTGGTGGCGCTGGCCGCCGCCTGCCGGCTGAGCGACGGCGTCATGCTCGAGCCCCGGCTCGTCTTCGCCGGCGTGGCCGGGACGCCGGTGCGGGCGACGCGGGCGGAGGCGGCGCTCGCCGGCCGCCGGCCGGAGGCGCCCGTCCTGGAGGAGGCGGCGCGGGCGGTGGCGGGGGACCTCGACCCGCCCTCGGACGTGCAGGCGAGCGGGCCGCTGCGGCGCCACCTGGCGGCGGTGCTCCTGCGTCGCGTGGCGGCGCGGCTGGGGACGGGATCGTGACCGACGCCGCCCTCGACGTCGGCGTGATGGTGAACGGCGCACCCGTCCGGCGGCGGGTCGAGCCGCGCCGGAGCCTCGTCGACTTCCTCCGCGAGGACCTCGAGCTGAGCGGCTCGCACGTCGGGTGCGAGCACGGCGTCTGCGGCGCCTGCACCGTGCGCGTGGACGGCGCCCTCGTCCGCGGCTGCCTCATGCTGGCGGTGCAGGCCGACGGCTGCCGCGTCGAGACGATCGAGGGCCTCGCCGCCACCGGCGAGATCCTCGACCTGCAGCAGGCGTTCGCGGAGCTCAACGCGCTGCAGTGCGGCTTCTGCACGCCCGCCATGCTGCTGACCGCGCAGGAGGCGCTGCGCCGGGACCCCGGCGCCGATCGCGCCCGGATCCGGCAGGCGCTGTCGGGCAACTACTGCCGGTGCACCGGCTACCACGCCATCGTGGAGGCCGTGCACCGCGTGGCCCGGGCGCGGGCGGGCGAACCGCCATGAGCGAGCCGGCCCCCTCGCCCGTGCACGAGCGCGAGAGCTACATCGGCCGCAGCGTGGTCCGCCCGCAGGCGGCGCGTCTGCTGGCGGGGCGCGGCGTCTACACCGACGACGTCCGGCTGCCGCGCATGGCCCACGTCGCCTTCCTGCGGAGCCCGCACGCCCACGCCCGGATCGGCGCCGTCGACGTGGCCGCGGCCCGGGCCGTGCCCGGCGTGGTGGCCGTCGTGACGGGCGAGGAGCTCGCGCGCGTCTGCGACGGCTGGGTCGGCACGCTCGCCCACTTCGCGGGGATGAAGTCCGCGGTGCAGTACCCGCTGGCTCGCACCCGCGCCACGTGGCAGGGCGAGCCGGTCGTCGCGGTGGTGGCCGAGAGCCGGGCGATCGCCGAGGACGGCGTCCGGCGCGTCGACGTCGCGTGGGAGCCACTGCCGGCGGTCACGGAGGCCGAGACCGCGCTGGAGGCGTCGACGCCGGTCATCCATCCCGAACTCGGCGACAACCTCGCCTTCCGGCTCGAGCTGGCGGCCGGCGACGTCGAGCGGGCGTTCGCGGAGGCGGACGTCGTCCACCGGGAGACGTTCCATTTCGGCCGCCACACCGGCGTGACGCTGGAGCCGCGCACGATCCTCGCGGATTTCGATCCCGCCGAGCGGCAGCTGACGGTGTACCACTCCTTCCAGGCGCCCAGCATGATGCAGGACATCCTGGCGCGCCACCTCCGGCTGCCGGAGCACGCGGTGCGCGTGATCTGCAAGGACGTCGGCGGCAGCTTCGGCATCAAGGTCCACGTCTATCCCGACGAGATGGCGACGTGCGCCCTCGCCGTGCTGCTGGGGCGACCCGTGAAGTTCGTCGCCGACCGCGTGGAGTCGTTCCAGAGCGACATCCACGCCCGCGATCATCGCGTGACGGCGGAGCTCGCCGCGAGGCGCGACGGCACCTTCGTCGGGATGCGGCTGGACGATCTCACGGGGATCGGCCCCTACTCGGTCTACCCCCGGACGAGCGCCGTGGAGGGCAACCAGGTCGTCCGGCTCACCCCCGGCGTGTACCGGCTGCGCGACTACGCCGCGAGTGTCCGGGTCGTGCTGCAGAACAAGACCCCGATGTGCCAGTACCGGGCGGTCGGTCATCCCATCGCGTTCGCGGTCATGGAGGCCATGGTGGACGGGGTGGCGCGCGAGCTGGGCCTGGATCCGGTCGAGGTGCGCCGCCGCAACATGCTGACCGCCGACATGTACCCGTACACCGCGCCCACCGGCTACTTCTTCGAGCGCCTCTCGCACGAGGAGGCGCTCGATAAGTGCCTGGCGCTCGCGGAGTACCCGCGGCTCTGCCAGGAGCGGGACCGGCTCCGCCCCCGGGGCGTGTACCGCGGCCTGGGCCTCTGCATGTTCATCGAGCTGACGACGCCCGGCCCCGCGTTCTACGGCGTGGGCGGCGCGCGCATCTCGTCCCAGGACGGGTGCACGGTCCGGCTGGAGCCGAGCGGACGGCTGACGTGCCTCACCGGTGTCACGGAGCAAGGGCAGGGCACCGACACGATGATCGCCCAGGTCGTCGCGAGCGCGGTCGGCGTCCGCCTCGAGGACGTGCGCGTGGTCACGGGCGACACGCTGGTCACGCCCTACGGCGGCGGCACGTGGGCCTCGCGCGGCGCCGGCATCGGGGGGGAAGCGGCGCTCCAGTCGGGCAAGGCGCTGCGCCAGAACGTCCTGCTGGTCGCCGCCGCCATCCTTGGCTGCGAGCCGGAGGACCTCGACCTGCGCGCGAGCCGGATCGTGGACGCCATCACGGGCGCGGTGCGCCTCGACCTCGCCGAGGTCGGGCGGATCGCGTACTTCCGTCCCGACACGCTGCCCAAGGACTTCCAGGCGGAGCTGGCCGTCACGCGCCACTACGTGCCGCGCCATCAGGGGTTCGCCTTCACCAACGGTGTCCAGCTCTCGCACGTCGAGGTGGACGTCGACACCGGCTTCGTCCGGCTCCTCGGGCACTGGGTCGTGGAGGACTGCGGGCGCATGATCAACCCGCGCCTCGTGGACGAGCAGCTCCGCGGCGCCATCGTGCAGGGGCTCGGGGCCGCGCTCTGGGAGCACTGCGTGTACGACGGGCAGGGGCAGCTCCTGACCGGCACGATGATGGACTATCTGGTGCCCATGGCGGCGGAGGTGCCGGCGATCGTCGTCGGCCACGTCGAGACGCCGACCGCCTACGCCGAGGGCGGCTTCAAGGGCGCCGGCGAGGCGGGCACGGCCGGCGCGCCCGGCGCGGTGCTCAACGCGGTGAACGACGCCCTCGCCCCGCTCGGCGCGCGCGTCACCAC
>JAICGY010000270.1 GCA_025922915.1 Candidatus Methylomirabilota bacterium
CCTCCGGCGCCACGTTGAAGTCGCCCCCGAGCACGAGCGGCTCTTCCGGGTCCCGCGTGTCGGCGAGCCACCGGGCCAGCCGCTCGTACCAGCCGAGCTTCGCGCGGTAGAACGGCGAGTCGACGACGCGGCCGTTGGGGGCATAGAGGCTCACGACGCGTACGCCGCCGCACACCCCCGAGATCATCCGCGCCTCCGCGAGCGGCTCGTCGTCGCTCACCTCCGGCGTGGTGTCGAGCCGGAGGGGCAGGCCGAAGTTGCTGACCACGTCCGCGATGCCGGCGCGGCTGGCAATGGCCACGCCGTTCCAGCGGCCCTGGCCGTGGTGGGCGACCTCGTACCCGGCGCCCGCGAAGGCCGCCACCGGCACGTCGCCGTCGGCCAGCTTCGTCTCCTGCATCAGCAGCACGTCGGGCTGCGCGCGCTCGAGCCACCACACGACCTTCTCGAGGCGCGCGCGCAGCGAGTTGACGTTCCAGGTGGCGATGCGCATCCGCCGGGCGCTCCTCACCTCACGACGACGGTGGTCTCAGCCGCGCAGCCCCGGCATCGCGAAGCCTTTCTCGTCCAGCTCGCGCACCAGCGCCCCCGTCTGCTCGGCGGTGAGCGCGACGAGCGGCGGGCGCACGGTGGTCCAGGCGGGATCGCCGGCGTGGTGGGCGATCGCCGCCTTGAGGGCCGGGATCATCGGGAACGCCTGGAAGACGGCCCGGATCTCGTCCAGGCGCGCCTGCTGGGCGTCGGCGTCCGCGGCCCGCCACGTGTCGAAGAGGCGGGCGATGGGACCGGGGTGGACGTTGGCGGTGGCGCTGATGCAGCCGGCGCCGCCGTGGCGCATGTTGCGCAGCAGGAAGGTCTCCGAGCCGGCGAAGACGTCGAAGCCGGCGGAGGCGAACGCGTCCAGGAACGCCCGCGTGTTGGCCCAGTCCCCCGAGCTGTCCTTCATGCCCGCCGTCTGCTCCGGATACGCCTTGAGCAGGCGCTCGACGAGCCCGAGGGTGATGGGCACCTGCGCGACCGGCGGGATGTGGTAGAGGTACACGCGCAGCCGCGCCTCCCCCACCCGCTCGACGATCTCCGCGAAGCTCCGGAAGAGCCCCTCGTCGCTGACGCCCTTGTAGTAGAAGGGCGGCAGCATCAGGGCGCCGGCACAGCCCAGCTTCACCGCGTGCGCCGTCAGCCGGACGGAGTCGGTCAGCGCGCAGCAGCCGGTGCCCGGCATCATGCGCGCGGGATCGACGCCCGCGCTCACGAGGCGGTCGAGGAGCTCGATCCGCTCGTCCACGGACAGCGAGTTGGCCTCGGAGTTGGTGCCGAAGACGGCGAGCCCGACGTTCTGGGAGAGGAGCCAGCGGCAGTGGCGCACGAACCGGTCGGGATCGGGGCTCAGGTCGGGCCGGAAGGGCGTGACGACCGGGGACAGCACGCCGCTGATGCGCTGGACGTCGCTCACGATGGGCCTCCTTGCTGGATCACGTCGATTCTGCCACAGCGGTCTACGCGCTGACCTGCTTGCCGCCCGCCTCGACCCAGCGCCGGAGGCTGGCCGGGCCGTAGCCGGACACGGCACCGAGCCGGGCGACGGCCGTGTCCGCGGCCGCCTCGTACGTCTCCAGCGGCACGCCGCGCTCGTCGACGCGCGGGGCGCCGATGGGGCGGGCGAAGCGGCCGAACGCGCGGTAGTACCACGTCATCGAGTCGTGCAGCGACGCGCGGAAGTCGGGCGCGAGCCGGGGCGCGCTCACCCCGAGCCCGCAGGCGGCGGCCCGGGCGAGCATCCACCGGAGCGTGATGTCCGAGAGGCCCGACTCGGGATAGCCGCCGCCCACGTCGGTGTGCACGCCCGCGAACCACACCTGCTCCAGCGTCTGCCGGCCTCGTCCCTCCGGCTGCTGCTCCCACAGCGCGGGCGCGAAGGGCTTGCGCTGCTCGTCGATCGCCAGCGCCTGGAAGGCGTGGTCCACGTGGGTGCTGAGGCGGACGTCGTGGAACTTGAAGTAGTCGTTGACCAGGTGGAGGCCGGGGACGTCGACGGGGATACCGAGCGCGCCCACGGTGTCCCAGACCCCGAGACAGGCCACGCGCGTGTCGTGCGAGAAGCTGTCGCGGAACAGCCGGGCCTCCTCGCCCCGCGGATGGGTCGACCGGTCGCGGTCGCGGTACAGCTCGTACGCGACGTCGAGCTTGCTCTCGAGGCCGCGCCGGAGGATGCCGACGTTGCGGGCCAGCCCGACCACGCTGCGGACGGTGTAGGCGCCCCGGCTGAAGCCGAAGAGGAAGAGCTCGTCGCCCGGGTCGAAGTGCTCGACGAGGAACATGTATGCCTGCTTGACGTTGCGCGACAGGCCCACCCCGAACGCGCCGCCGAGGACGCGGTCGAACCTGCCGGTGCCGACGCCCGCGTCGTAGTAGACGCGCTGCTCGACGCCGTCGTCCAGGACGCCGGGACGGACCGCGTCCCGGAGCTTGCACACGTTCGTCGGCGACGGCTGGTCGGCCGTGTTCCAGGTGCCGTCGCAGCAGACGACGAGCCGCTTCTTCACGGCTCAGCGCGGGTCGTCGCCGTGGCGATACTCACGCGTGAGGTCGTCGAGGCGCGCCTTGAGCTCGGGCGCCAGGCCCTTGCCCACGGCGGGCAGCACGTCGTCGAGTTGCTCGGGCCGGCTGGCCCCGACGATGGGCGCCGTGATCGCGGGGTGGGCGAGCACCCAGGCGACGGCGAGGCCGACCATCGACAGGCCGGCCTCGCGTGCCAGCGGACGCAGGGCCTCGACGGTGGCGAACTCGCGCTCGTGCCAGTAACGCTCCTGGTAGCGCTGGGCGGCGGTCCCGAGCGTGAAGCGCGTGCCCGCCGCCGGCCCCGCCTCCCGCCGGTGCTTGCCCGAGAGCAGGCCGCCCGCGATCGGGTTGTACGGGATCACGCCGACGCCCTCCTCCTGGCAGAGCGGCAGCAGCTCCCGCTCGACCTGGCGGAAGAGCAGGTTGTAGCGCGGCTGGACGGAGTCGAAGCGCACGAGACCGAGGGCCTCGCTGCGCCCGAGCGCGCGCGCCACCCGGTAGGCCAGGAAGTTCGAGCAGCCGACGTACCGCGCCTTGCCCGCGCGCACGACGTCGTCGAGGGCCCGCAGGCTCTCGTCGATCGGGGTGTCGGGGTCGAAGTGGTGGAGCTGATACAGGTCGACGTAGTCGGTGCGCAGGCGTCGCAGCGAGCCGTCGATGGCGTCGAGGACGTGCTTGCGGGAAGCGCCGCGGTCCCACGAGCGGCGGCCCGTCGCCCCCGCGCACTTCGTGGCCAGGATGAAGTCGTGGCGGCGGCCCGCGAGCCAGCGGCCCAGGATCTCCTCGGTGCGGCCGACGGTGTCCGGGGTGCCGCCGAGCGGGTAGACGTCCGCGGTGTCGAGGAAGGTGATGCCGGCGTCGGCGGCCCGGTCCAGGATGGCGACGGACGCCTTCTCGTCGCACTGCAGGCCGAAGGTCATGGTCCCCAGACAGAGGCGGGACACCTGGAGCCCGGTGCGGCCGAGGCGGACGTGGCGCATGGCCACGAGCAAGGCTATCATCCGGCCGCCCGTGCCGGCGGCAACCTTTTGGGCTCGGCTCACCACGTACAGGCGAGGCCCGGATGGAGCCGCAAGGCCCGCCTGCACTGGGCCCGCGCCCAGCTGCGTCGTTCCCTGGCCGAGACCGTGACCGCCGGGCGGCGCGCGAGCGCCGCCGAGGAGGCTCCGATGATCGAGGTGACCGTCGAGGACGTCGTCGTGCGCGCCCCGAAGGCCCATCCGGGAACCAGGCCGGCGTCAGGGTGCTCGCCGCCGGCCGGGAGCTGGAGGGGCTGGAAGCGCTCCACCACCAGGCCCTCGCCGAGGGACGGGCCGAGCCGGAGCCGGTGGAGAAGGGAGGCCCGAGCCCTCTCGCTCGCCTACGGGGAGGTCGTCGCGCTGCAGGACGTCAGCGCCGAGGTGGACGGTCGCGTCATCGGCGTGCTGGGAGCGACGGCCTCGGGGAATCACTTCCGGCCGCGCTATCCTCTAGCCTGTCCCGTCCCGGCGGGACGGAGGGAGACCCGCATGACCGAGGCCGGCAGGGCGCGCCGTTTCGAGCAGGCGCTGGCCGAGGCGGGGACGCGATGAGCATGCGCCCCCTCCTCGACCGGCTGGAAGGCTGGCGCGACGAGCAGATCGAGTTCCTGGAGCGCCTGGTCAACCACGACAGCGGCACCGACGACGCGCTCGACGTCAACCGTGTGGCCGCGATCCTGGCCGAGCGGCTCGAACGCCTCGGCTTCAAGGTGCAGCGGGTGCCCGGCGAGCGCTTCGGCGACCACCTGGTCGGCGAGAAGCCGGGCGCCGGGCCCAAGCGCTTCCTCTTCGTCGGCCACTTCGACACCGTCTTCCCCTCGGGCACGGCCAAGCAGCGGCCGTTCCACATCGACCGCGAGGGCCGCGCGTGGGGCCCCGGCGTGTACGACATGAAGGGCGGCCTCGCCGCCGTGCTCTACGCGCTGCGCGCGCACCGCGAGGCGCGGACGCGCGCGTGGGAGGAGACGACCGTCGCGGTCGTCTTCAACGCCGACGAGGAGCGGCTGTCGCCGACCTCGCGCCCGCTCATCGAGGCCGAGGCGCGCAAGGCGCACAGCGTCGGCATCCTGGAGCCGGCCCGCCCGAACGGCGAGTATGTCATGGCGCGCAAGGGCGCCGGCGTCTTCCACCTGACCGTCAAGGGCAAGGCCGCCCACGCCGGCCTGCAGCCGGAACTCGGCGCCAGCGCGATCTGGGACCTCGCCCAGAAGGTGGCCGCGCTGCACGCCCTGACCGACCTCGAGCGCGGCACGACCGTCAACGTCGGCACCGTGCGCGGCGGCGAGCGCCCCAACGTGGTCGCCGACCACGCCTTCGCCGAGATCGACCTGCGCGCGTGGACGCCGGAGGAGGCGGAGCGCGCGATCGCCGCCATGCGCGCGATCTGCGAGCGCCCCCACGTCGCCGGCACCGCGCCGACCTTCTCGGGCGGCCTCGCCTTCCCGCCCTGGCCGCCCGGCCTGCCCGGCACCGAGCGGCTGCTCGAGATCATGCGCGGGGCCGGCCGCGAGCTCGGCGTGGACGTGCGCGCCATCAAGACGGGCGGCGGCTCCGACGGCAACCACACCTCGGCCATCGCGCCGACGCTCGACGGCCTGGGCCCGAAGGGTAGCCGCGCCCACAGCGACGAGGAGTACATCGAGATCGCGACACTGCTCGAGCGAACGAAGATGATCGCCCTCTTCCTCGACCGCTGGGCGGCGGAGTTCGTGATCGGGGAGGGCCGGCGCGGCGGATCATGAGGACCGTGCTCTCGGTTCTTGCCGCTCCGTGATCCCTCGATGGGCGGTCGTCGCCGCCGTCGTTGCCGTGCTCCTGGGGGCGGCAGGCGTCGTCTGGCGGTTCCTGCCCCCTCGCGCCGTCACGCCAGCACCCACGTTCATCGCCGACGACGCGCGCCTCCTGTCGCGGGACGGCCAGGCTCGCCTCGCCGGGATCCTGGCGGCCGTGCTGCGCGACACCGACATCGAGGTCGTCGTCGTCTCGCGGCCGTCGCCCGATCAGGCCTCGCTGGCCCGCGCCGCCGAGGAGCTCTTCGAGTCGCGCGCGGTCGGCGCACGCTC
>JAICGY010000271.1 GCA_025922915.1 Candidatus Methylomirabilota bacterium
CCGCCGATCAGTCGCTCGGCGTGGCGGCCGGCCTGGCGGCGCTGCTCGCGCGGCACGGCGTGCCGCCCGCCGCCGTCGCCGACCTCGGCCACGGCACCACCGTGTGCCTCAACGCCGTCCTCGAGCGCAAGGGCGCCCGCACCGGACTCGTCACGACGCAGGGGATGCGGGACCTCCTCGAGCTGCGCCGGCAGACCCGTGACGACCTCTACGATCTGCAGGCGGACAGGCCCGAGCCGCTGGTCCCGCGCGACCTCCGGCGGGAAGTGCCGGAGCGCACCCTCGCCGACGGGACGATCGCCACCGCGCTGGACCTCGAGGCCGTCCGGGCCGCCGTCGGCGCGCTCGTCGCCGACGGCGTGGACGCGCTGGCCGTCTGCTTCCTGCACGCGTACGCCAACCCCGCGCACGAGCGCGCGGCGGCGGCGCTGGTGCGGCGGGAGTTCCCGGACCTCTATCTCTCGGTCTCCTCGGACGTCCTGCCCGAGTTCCGCGAGTTCGAGCGGCTGTCCACGACGGTCATGAACGCCTACGTCGGGCCGGTGATGGCGCGGTACCTCCAGCGCTTCGAGGAGCGGGCCGCCGCGCTCGGTCTCGGCGCCCGGCCGCTCATCCTCCAGTCCAACGGCGGCGTCGCCACCGTCTCCCAGGTGCGGGAGCGGCCGGTCTTCACGATGGCGTCCGGGCCGAGCGCCGGCGTGACCGGGGCCGGCTATGTGGCCGTCCGCGCCGGGCACCCCCGGATCATCACGTTCGACATGGGCGGCACGAGCACCGACGTCTCGGTCGTCGAGCACGGCGCGCCGGTGACGGCGGCGGAGAAGGCGTACCACGGCTATCCGGTGAAGGCGGCCATGCTCGACGTGGATTCCGTGGGGGCCGGCGGCGGCAGCCTCGCCTGGGTCGACCCGGGCGGCTTCCTGCGGGTGGGCCCGAGGAGCGCGGGGGCCGAGCCGGGCCCCGCGGCCTACGGCCGTGGCGGCGAGTCGGCCACGGTCACCGACGCGAACCTGCTGCTGGGCCGGCTCGACGCCGGCGCCTTCCTGGGCGGCGCCCTGCGACTGGACCCGGAGCGCGCCGCCCGGGCCATCGAGCGGGACGTGGCCCGGCCCCTCGCGCTCCCGGTCACCGATGCCGCGCTCGGGGTGATCAAGGTGGTCGACGCCGGCATGGCGGCCGCCATCCGCCTGGCGACCGTCGAGCGGGGCCGCGACCCGCGCCAGTTCACGCTGGTGGCGTTCGGCGGGGCCGGCCCCATGCACGCGGCGGCGGTGGCCCGCCTGCTCGGCATCCCCCGCGTGCTGGTACCGCCGAGCCCCGGCGTGCTGTGCGCGCTCGGCCTGCTGGTGGCCGACGTGCGCACCGAGCTGAGCCGCACGGCGCTGCGCCGGACGGACCGGACCACGCCGGCGGAGCTGGCCGCCATCTTCGCCGACCTCGAGGCCCGCGCCACCGACTGGGCGCGCCGGGGCGGGCTGCCCGCGGAGCCGCTCACCCTCGTCCGGGCGATCGAGATGCGCTACGCGCGCCAGAATCACGAGCTGCCGGTCGAGGTGGGCCGCCGGCTCGCGGCCGCCGACCTCGACCGGCGCTTCCACCGGGCGCACCGGCGGGCCTTCGGCTACACGGCGCCCGGCGAGCCCACCCAGCTCGTCACCTTCCGCGTGACGGCGACCCTGCCCGTGACGCGGCCGGTAATCGTTCCCGCGCCCGAGCCCGGCGAGGCCTCGCGGGGGCGGCGCGCGGTCTATTTCGAGTCCACCAAGGGCTTCGTGGAGACCGCCGTGCTCGACCGCGCGCGGCTGGCGCCGGGCGACGGGGTCACCGGCCCCGCCGTCATCGAGCAGCTCGACTGCACCACCGTGATCGAGCCCGGCCAGACGGCCACGGTGGACGGGCACGGCAATCTCGTGATCCTGGTCGGCCCCGAGTGAGCGTTTCGTGGATCTGGTGACGGTCGAGGTCCTCCAGAAGCTGCTCCTCGCCACGGCGGAGGAGATGGGGATCACCCTCATCCGCGCCGCCTACTCCCCCAACATCAAGGAGCGGCGCGACGCGTCCTGCGCGGTGTTCGACGCTCACGGCCACGTGGTCGCGCAGGCGGCCCACATCCCCATGCACCTGAGCTCGATGGTCGACCTGCCCCGCGTCCTCGTGGAGGCGTATCCCCGGCGCTCGTGGCGGCCGGGAGACATGTTCGTGGCCAACGACCCCTACACGAGCGCCGGCTCGCACCTCAACGACATCGCGATCGTCGCGCCCGTCTTCGCCGACGGCGAGGTGATCGGCTTCGTGGCCAACACGGCCCACCACGCCGACGTGGGCGGGCGCGTGCCCGGCAGCGAATCGGGGGACTCCACGAGCATCTTCCAGGACGGCCTCCGGCTGCCCGTGGCGCGGCTGGTCGCGCGCGGGCGGCTCGAGGACGGCCTCCTCCGCACGATCCTCCTCAATTCCCGGACCCCGCACGAGCGCACCGGGGATCTCCGGGCGCAGATCGCGGCCAACCGGGCCGGCAGCGACCGGCTCCGCGAGATCTGCGCCCGCCACGGCCCCGACGTCCTGCAGCACGGCATGACCGAGATCCTCGACGCGACCGAGCGCCGCCTCCGGGACGGGATCGCGCGCCTGCCGGACGGCCGCTACGAGGCCGAGGGCTTCTGCGACGACGACGGCCGCGAGCCCCGGCCCGTCCGCATCCGAGTCGCCGTCTCGATCGCCGGCGATCGCGTGACGCTGGACTTCGCCGGCACCGACGCGCAGGTGCCGGGCGCGAAGAACGTGCCGCCGGTCTCGCTGCTCGCCACCGTCTACTACGCGCTGAAGGCGGTGATCGACCCCGACATCCCGGCGAACGGCGGTTACTACCGCGCCATCGAGGTCCTCGCGCCTCCGGGCACCGTGCTCAACCCGCGGCCGCCGGCGGCGGTGGCCGCGCGCTTCACGACGTGCCAGACGGTGGCCGACGTCGTCCTCAGCGCCTTCGCCCAGGCCGTCCCCGCGCGGGCGGTGGCCCACTGCCACGGCGGGACGCTGGCGATCTACTCGGGCACCGATCCGCGCCGGGACGAGTTCTTCGTGGACTACGAGGTCTACGCCGGCGGCAGCGGCGCCCGCGCCACCAAGGACGGCATCGACGGCGTGGCGAACCACACCACCAACACCGCGAACCTGCCCGTGGAGGCGCTGGAGGCCGAGTTCCCGATCCTCGTCGAGCGCTACGGCTTCGTCCCCGACTCCGGCGGGACGGGGCGGTTCCGGGGCGGCCTGTCCGTCGTGCGCGAGGTGCGCGGCCTGCACGGCGATCTCGTGGTGGGCGGCTGGGGATGCAACCAGCGCGAGCCGCCGCGCGGGCTGGACGGCGGCGGCCCCGGGGAGCCCGGCGCCTTCGAGATCGTCGGCGTCGACGGGGTCGTCCGCGAAACGGCACGGTCCACCGTCCCCGGCCTGACCCTCCGGGCGGGCGAGAGCCTGCGGGTGCGGACGTCGGGCGGCGGCGGGCGCGGCGACCCGCTCGACCGCGATCCCACCCTCGTGCTGCGCGACGTGAGCCTGGGCAAGGTCTCGCCGGCGCACGCGGCGGCGGCGTACGGTGTCGTCGTGGGCGCCGGCGGGGTGGATCGCGAGGCCACGGGCCGCCTCCGCGCGGAGCGCCGGGCCACCAAGGAGAGATGACGATGAGCGACGCCACGAACGAGGAGCTTCTCGCGGAGGCGCGCCGGGTGCTCGTCCGGAGCTTCGGCAGCGACTTCACGCTGCCGGTGATCGCGAAGGCCGAGGGCGCCACCATCACCGACGTCGACGGCCGCGCGTACCTGGACTTCAGCTCGGGCCAGATGTGCGCCACCGTCGGCCACAACCACCCGCGCATCGCCGAGGCCGTCCGCGGCGCCGCCGACCGGGCGGTCCACATCAACTCCGCGATGCTGAGCCCCGAGGTCGTCCGGCTGGGCCGGCGCGTGGTCGAGCTGCTGCCCCGGCCGCTCGACAAGGTCTTCTTCCTGTCCACCGGCGGCGAGTCGAACGAGGCGGCCCTCAAGATCGCCAAGAAGGTCACGGGGCGCTACGAGACGGTCGGCCTCGCCCACTCCTTCCACGGGTCCACGTCGGGCGCCGGCGCCGCGACCTTCATCCCCAGCCGCCGGGCGGGCTACGGGCCCCCGCTGCCGGGAACGTTCGCGATCCCCGCGCCCGACTGCTACCGCTGCCCGCTGGCCCTGACGTTCCCCGCCTGCGAGTACGCGTGCGCGCGGGTCGGCTTCGAGCTGGTCGACCGTCAGTCGGTCGGCTCGCTGGCCGCCGTGATCGCCGAGCCCATCCTGGGCACCGCCGGCTGCGTCGAGCCCCCGCCCGGCTACCTGGCCGAGCTCCAGCGCCTGGCCCGCGCGCGCGACATGCTGCTGATCCTCGACGAGGCGCAAACCGGCCTCGGCCGCACGGGCGACATGTGGGGCGGGGACCGCGACGGGGTCGCGCCCGACCTGCTCACGATCTCCAAGACACTCGGGGGCGGCATCCCGCTGGCGGCGACGGCGACCACGGCCGCCCTCGAGGAGCGCGCCTACCGCGCGGACTTCTTCTTCTTCACCTCGCACCTGAACGAGCCGCTCCCGGCCGCCGTGGGTCTGGCCGTGCTCGACGTCATCGCCGAGGAGAAGCTCGTCGACGCCGCGCGCGACAAGGGCGCGCATCTGAAGCGGGGGCTCCTCGCCCTCAAGGAGCGCTACGAGATCGTTGGCGACGTGCGGGGGCGCGGGCTCCTGATGGGCGTGGACTTCGTCCGGGATCGCCAGAGCAAGCGCCCCGCCGAGGCCGAGGCGGAGGCCATCACGCGCGAGTGCCTGCGGCGCGGCCTCTTCCTCGCCGCCACCCGCCAGGCCAGCCGCTACTGGGTGTGGCGCGTGGCGCCCCCGCTCACCATCTCGCACGCCGAGATCGACCGCTCGCTCGAGATCATGGAGGCGGCGATCCGGGCCGTGGTCGGCGGCTGAGGCCGGCGCGCGCTACCCGCCCAGGAAGATCCGGCGGACGTCGGCGGAGTGGAGGAGGTCGTCGGCGCGTCCGTCGAGGATGGTCCGGCCCGACTCGAGGACGTAGCCGCGCGAGGCGATCGACAGCGCCAGCTCGACGTTCTGCTCGATGAAGAGGATGGTCACGCCGTCCCGGTTGATGCGCCGGATGACCTCGACGAGCTGCTCGACGATCCTCGGGGCCAGCCCCAGGAACGGCTCGTCGATCAGGAGCAGCCGCGGCCGCGACATCAGGCCGCGGGCGAGGGCGACCATCTGCTGCTCGCCGCCGGAGAGCGTGTGGGCGAGCTGGTGGGCGCGGGAGGCGATGACCGGGAACAGCTCCGTCATCCGCTGGTACTGCGCCTCCCGATCCGGGCGCGCGGCGCGCTGATACGCGCCGAGCCAGACGTTCTGGCGCACGGTCAGGTAGGGAAAGAGCCGGCGGCGCTCCAGCACGTGGCTGATGCCGTGGGCCACCCGCGCGTGAGCGGGCAACCCCGTGACCGCGCGGCCCTCGAGCACGACCTCGCCGGCCCGCGGGCGCAGCAGCCCGGAGATCGTGTTCATCAGCGTCGACTTGCCGGCGCCGTTCGGCCCGAGCAGCGCCACCACCTCGCCGGCCCC
>JAICGY010000272.1 GCA_025922915.1 Candidatus Methylomirabilota bacterium
ATCCGTCCGGTCGACCGCCTTCACCTCTGCGCCCAGCGCCACCTCGATGCCGAGCTCGCCGCGTGCGCGTCACCAGCTGATCGACCAGGTCCGGGTTGAAGCGCTCGAGCGGACGGGGGTCGCGATGCAGGATGGTCACGCGCGCGCCCGCCTGCGCCGCGACGTGCGCGAACTCGAACGAGACGTAGCCTCCGCCGACGAAGACCAGCCGTGCCGGCAGCACCTCGAGCTCCAGGAAAGCGGTCGCTCGTCGCGACGTGCTCGGCGCCGGCGAACGCGAGCGGCCGTGGCATGGAACCGGCCGCGATGACGACGCGGCGGCCCGTCAGCCGGTCGGCGCCCACCGCCACCGTGGTCGGCCCGACGAACCGCCCGCGCCCGTGAAAGGCCTCGATGCCGGCCGTCTCGTACCCCGCCTCCGTCCGCTCCGGCACCGGGTCGGTGGTGGCCCGTTTCACGCGCATCAGCTCCGGCCAGTCGATCGCGACGCCGCCGGCCCGGACTCCCCTGCCCGCCAGCGCGCGCACGCCTTCCACGGCATCGGCCGCGCTGACCAGGATCTTCTTCGGCACGCATCCGCGCAGCGCGCACGTGCCGCCGAACGGCCGCGAGTCGACGACCGCCACCTTCCAGCCGGCGTCGCGACAGCGGGACGCCGCCTTCGAGGCCACGCCCGTGCCGACGACCACGAGGTCGTAGTGTCTGTCCATGGCCGCTGCTCGCCATGCTTCCACGGTGGAAAGAACCGCGCAAGGCCGGCCGGCTGCCCTCGCGCGGCGTGGAGAAGCGAGATATCGTTGACGCATGTCGCGGCTCAACGCGAGGAGGCGCGCTCGCCTCCCGGACCGCGCGTTTGCGTACGTCGACTCTCGCGGCCGGCGGCGGCTGCCGATCCACGACAAGGCCCACGTGCGGAACGCCCTGGCGCGGTTCAGCCAGGTCGTCTTCGAGAGCGATGCGGCCCGGGAGCGCGCGCGCAAGCGGCTGCTGAACGCGGCGAAGAGGTACCGCATCGTGCCCGTCGGCTTCATCACCGGCCAGCTCCAGTCGGAGCGACGGCACGCGACGGCCGGTCGCCTCGTGATCGAGCTCGGCGAGAGCCCCGCCCCGGGGGAGCTCGAGCAGCGCCTGCGAACCGTCCTCCGGGATCCGACCCTCGCCGTCCTGCACTGGTCCGACGCTTCCGGCGCGTACCTGGACGGCGCCGGCGCGCCGGTCCCGCTCCCCGCCGAGGGCGACCCGCGCGGGGTGACCTATCTCGAGCGCCAGGGCCGGCCGATGACGGCGCTCGTGCACGGGCCCGCGGTCCTGGCCGACCCGGATCTCGCCGCCACCGTGCTGGCCGCCGTGCGCTTCGTGGTCGAGCGGGAGCGTCTGCACGGTCAGATCCAGGCCACCTCGACCGATGCCGCCGCATTGCCCACCGGGTTCGTCACGCTTCTCATGACCGATATCGAGTCGTCCACGGCCCTGCTCCGCCGGCTGGGCGACCGCTATGGTGCTCTCCTGAGCGAGGTGAGGACCATCGTCCGGACGGCGGTGCTCCGAGCGAGTGGCCGCGAGATCGACGCGCGGGCCGACGAGTTCTTCGCGGTCTTCGAGCGCCCGGCGCCGGCCATCGAGGCGGCGGTGGCCGTCCAGCGCACGCTCGGCACCCGGGCCTGGCCCGACGATCAGGACGTCCGGGTGCGTGTCGGGATTCACAGCGGCCGCCCCACGCTGACCGATACCGGGTACATCGGGCTCGCCGTCCACACCACGGCTCGCCTCTGCTCGGCCGCCCACGGCGGGCAGATCATCGTGTCCACCGCGACGCGAGCGGCGGTCGGGACATCGGCTCCGGCCGGCATCCGGTTCCGCAGCCTCGGTCGCCATCGCTTGCCCGGCCTCCCGGATGCCGAGATGCTCTTTCAGGTCCAGGCGCCCGGGCTGCGGGTCGGCTTTCCACGACCGCGGACCGCGCGCCGCCCGGCGCCCCGGCCGGTCGACGACCGCCGTGGCCTCGACGGTCGGATGCCGCCCCGGGAAGCCCAGCTGGAGCTTCCCCAGCCGCCGGCCTGACCGCCTTCGACTGACACATGACCGAGAAGTTCATCGGTTACCTCCGCCTGATCGAGGCGTGTCGCCAGGGTGGCTGCCCGGTGTGCCGCCGCGTGGCCGAGGAGAGCCGGACCCGCCTCGGCGCGATCCTGCACGAGCACGTCACCGATCCCGAGACCCGGCGCGCGCTGCGCGACTCCTGGGGGTTCTGCAACTGGCACACCTGGATGGTGCGGGAGGTCGACACGAGCCTGTTCGGCGCGTCGATCCTCTACGAGGATCTTCTGAGCCAGGCGATCGATCGCGTCACGTCGCTCGTGGATCGGCCCCGGCCGAAAGGGCTCGGGGCCTGGCTGACGGGGCTCGGGGCCCGGCTGACGCGGCTCGCCAGCCGTGACGCACGCCCGGACATCGGCGACGACTACGGTCGTCGCCCGGCGTGCCCCCTCTGCCTGACGGCCGCCGAGACCGAACGGCACTGCCTTCTCACCTTCGTGGCGTGCATCGAGGACGGGGACCTTCAGGCCGCGTATGCATCGTCCGACCCGCTCTGTCTGGCGCACGTCCTTCGCGCCAGCGAGGTGATGTCGGGCTCTCCAGAGGTGCGCATCCTCGTCGAGCGCACGCAGGAGAAGTGGCAGGCGATCCGCAGGGCTCTCCGGTCGTTCGTCGAGAAGCACGACCATCGCAACCAGACCGCGTACACCGCGGAGGATGCCGACTCGTACGTGCGGGCGTTCGAGATCCTCGCCGGCGCCAGAGGTCTGTTCGGCAACGACCTCGGGGCGGGCCGTGGCACCCCTCGCAAGCCGAACCCCGGGTGATGATTCCCCTCCTGCCCGACTCCACCGCGGCGGTCCACCGGTGACCGGGTCCGGGCTACAATCCGACCACCATGCGAACGCACTTCGTCACCGACCAGCTCTTCGACGGCGTCACGCTCCATACCGGCCGGCCCGTGCGACTGACCGTCGAGGGCGACCGGATCACCTACGTGGGCGACCACGCCACCCCCCCGATCCCGCCCGGCGAGCCCGTCGTCGATGTGCGCGGGCGCTGCCTCCTGCCCGGCCTCATCGACGTGCACGTCCACCTGAGCTACGGCAACGCCGAGGCGAACGAGGACATCGACATCTACACCCCGTTCGAGTACCGCACCCTGCGGGCGATGGTGTACGCCCAGCAGGTCCTGATGGCCGGCTACACCTCGATCGTCGACCCGGCCACGACCGGGCGCGTCAGCCTGGCGGTGCGCGACGCGATCAACGCCGGCTGGTACGTCGGTCCGCGCATCACGGCGGCCGGCCGGCAGCTCACCTCGCGACAGGGCCTGGGCGACTGGTATCCCCCCTGGATCGGGGTGCCCGAGACATCGATCGGGGCTCTCGTGCGCAGCCCCGAGGAGGCGCGGGAGGAGATCCGCCTTCAGGTGAAGGACGGCGTCGACATCATCAAGATCGACTTCGACGGCACGCAGGCGAATCCTCGCACCGGCCATTTGATGGCCTGCTTCGATCAGGGCGAGGCCACCGCCTTGGTCGCCGAGGCGCAACGCCTGGGCCGCCGGGTGTTCGTGCACGCGGTCGACCGCGAGGCGGTGCTGTACGCCGCGCGGGCGGGCGCCGACGTGATCTTCCACGCCTTCGACATGGACGACGAGTGCCTGGAAGCCATCGTGCGCAACGGCTGCATGCTGTCGCCGGCGCTGACCTTCCTGTACAACTCCATCGAGTTCACGCAGCCGTCCGATCCCTCGTACGACTGGCGGCCCGCGCGCAAGCGCAGGGTCGTGGAGCGCGCGGTGGAGGTGCTCGGGACGGCGCGCAAGGCCGGCGTGCCCTTCCTGGTCGGCACCGACAGCGGCTTCGCCGTGACGCCGTACGGCGAATGGCATGCCCGCGAGCTGCAGATCATGGTCGACGACCTGGGATTCACGCCCGTGGAGGCGCTCACTGCCACCACCGTCAACAACGCCCGGGTCCTCCGCGAGCACGATCGGGCCGGACGGCTCGCCGCCGGCATGCTGGCCGACTTCATCGTCGTGAACGGCGACCCCCTGGCCGACGTCGGGGTCCTCATGAAGCCCGGCGCCATCGAGGCGGTGTATCTCGGGGGCGAGCGGATGACCCTGGCGCCGCCGACCGCCGTGCGGCGGTACCCCTGGGAGCGCGGGCACCGTCAGTGGGGCGAGATCTACAGCCGCGATCGCGTGGCGCGGCTGGCCCTGCAGGGGCCGGTCTCGCCCGTCACCGGTCCACCCGGTAGCGTTTCACGGCGTCGGGATCGACGGTGACGCCGAGGCCGGGGGCATCGGTGACGGCGATGGTGCCCCGGTCGAGACGCACCGGCTCCGCCACGACGTCGCCCGCCATCTTGAGCGGGCCCACCGCCTCGCACCCGTCGATGACCGCCTCGCTCACCGCCGCCAGCGCCGCTTCGGCCAGCGTCGAGGGAGTGAGCCCGAAGCCGTGGCCGATGACCACGCGGAGACCGGCGGCCGCGGCGCACTCGATCATCGCGCGCGTCCGCAGGAAGCCGCCCTGCTTCATCACCTTGACCTTCACGAGGTCGGCGGCGCCCCGCCGGATGATGTCGATCAACGAGGCCGGGTCGGTCACGCTCTCGTCGGCCATGAGCGGGATGCCGATCCCGCGGCGGATCTCGACGAGCCCGGCGAGCTGGCTGCGCGGGATCGGCTGCTCCACCAGCGTGAGCGCGTATGGCGCGAGCCGGCGGATGAACGGCACTGCCTCGGCCAGCGTGAGACTCTCGTTGAAGTCGACCCGCAGGGCCAGGCGGTCGCCGACGGCGGCGCGGACGGCGGCCACGCGCGCGAGGCCCTCCTCGGTCGCGCCAGCCAGCTTGATCTTGGCCGACCGGAAGCCGCGGGCCACCCACTCCGTCGCCTCGCGGGCGGCCTGGGCGGGAGGCACCGTGCCGATCCAGGCGTTGAAGTGCACCTCGTCGCGCACGCGGCCGCCCAGCAGCGTGGTGACCGGCACGCCGAGGGCGCGGCCGGCGAGATCGAGCAGGGCCATCTCGACCGCGGCCTTGGCCTCCGCCTTGCCCTCGACCACCGCGTCCATCGCGCGCAGCGCGCGCTGCGGGTTCAGCGCGTCGGCGCCGAGCAGCGCGGGCGTGAGGTGCCGGATCGTCGCCGTCACGTCGTCGGCCGACATCGTCGAGTAGCCGCCGACCGGGTCCACGTTGCCCCAGCCCTCGATCCCCTCGCCCGCCGCCACGCGCACGAGCGCGCTGCGCTGGGTGGCGATCGTGCCGTGCACGCCGCGGGCAGGCACCTTCAAGGGGATTCCCACCACGACGGGCTCCACCGCGGTGACGCGCATGCCCATGCCGGTCGCCTCCTCGGGGCCGATGCCCGAGCTTCGCCGGGATCTCTTCGGCCGCCTTGCGGGCGGTCCGGTGAAGTCCTCCAGAGAGTCCTCGCGAAAGCGAGTCCGCGGCCCGGACGCCCTGATCGCCGCGACGCACGCGCC
>JAICGY010000273.1 GCA_025922915.1 Candidatus Methylomirabilota bacterium
CTCGCCGCCCAGGCGGAGCGGCAGCGCGTTGACCTCGAGGATGCGGGCCGCCGGGCGGGTCAAGCCGAGCTCCCGGCGGAGGCCGCCCGCCGCCCCGGCCGCCTGGGCCTTGCGGAAGATCTCGTGGAGCTCGGCGTTGCGGACCACCTCCTGGAACGGCTTGCCCTCCAGGGCGCCGGGGGGCGCGCCGAGCATCGCGCGGGCGCGGCCGTTCATCAGCACGACCGCCTCGTGGGCGTCGACGGCGATGACGCCCTCCACCATGCCGTCGAGGATGGCGGTCGCCTTGGCGCGCTCCTGCCGCAGGTCCTCGATCTGCTGCTGCAGCCGCGCCATCATGACGTTCAGCGCCCGGCCCAGCGCGCCGATCTCGTCGAGCGAGCCCGCCGGCGCGCGCAGGCCGAGCTCGCCCTCGCTCATCCGGCGCGCGCTCGCCTGCATCTCGACGACCGGGCGGGTGACCCGGCGGGCCACGAACAGCCCGATGCCGAAGGCCGCGGCGAGGGCGACGAGGCCGCCGATCCTCATCACGCGGTCGAGCCGCCGGTGGGAGCCCGTCACGATCTCGAGCGGGAGGGCGAGCCGGAGGACCCCGGTCACCCGCCCCGCGTCCTCTACCGGAACGGCGACGTACAGGAGTGGCCGGCTCACGGTCGCACTGGTGCGGAGATCGCGCCCCTGGCTCCCGGTCAGGGCCGCTCGCACCTCGGGCCGGTCCACGTGGTTCTCGACCCGCGCGAGGTCGGCCACCTCGACGTCCGAGTCCGCGCGCACGATGCCGTCGGGCGCGATGATGGTCACCCGCGCCCCGGTGGCCCGGGCGTCCCGCAGCGCGCGCTCCCGCAGCGCGCCGGGCCCGGCGTCGTTGCGCAGCAGCGCGGCGACGTCGTCGTGGGCGAGCCGGGCCGCCGTGGCCAGCCGCGCCTCGAGCGCCTCGACCGCGAACTCCTCCAGGGCGCGGTCCAGGTACGCCCCGGCGACGAGCAGCGAGACGCCCACGAACCCGACCAGCGTCAGCGTCAGCTTGATCGCGATGCGGCTCCGGACCAGGCGGACGAGGCGGCCGATCACGTCGGTGGCCTCTCTACTCGGCGGCGAGGCGGTAGCCGACGCCCGGCTCGGTCAGGAGGTACCGTGGCCGGGCCGGATCGCGCTCCAGCTTCCGGCGCAGCTGTCCCATGTAGACGCGCAGGTAGTGCGCCTGGTCGGCGTGGGAAGGTCCCCAGACGTCGGTCAGGAGCTGCTTGTGGGTCAGCACCTTCCCGGCGTGCCGGGCGAGCGCCGTGAGCAGCCGGTACTCGATGGGCGTGAGGTGGACGTCCTGGCCGTCCATGGTGACGCGCCGGCGGGCCAGGTCGATCCGGAGCGATCCCGCGGTGAAGACCGCCTCCCCGGGGTGGCCGGCGCCGGCCGCGTGCCGGAGGGCGACCCGGATCCGGGCCAGCAGCTCGCCCGGGCCGAACGGCTTCGCCACGTAATCGTCGGCCCCGGCGTCGAGCGCCGCGACCTTGTCGGCCTCCTGGCCCCGGGCGGAGAGCACGATGATCGGCACCGTCGTCCACTCCCGGATCCTCCGGATGACCTCGAGGCCGTCCAGGTCGGGCAGCCCGAGATCCACGATCACGACGTCCGGCTGGCGGCTGGCCACCTCGACGAGGGCCTCGGCCGCCGTCGTGGCCTCGAGCAGGCGGTAGCCCTGGGCGCCGAACGTCGCGCGCAGGAAGCGCCGGATCGGCGCCTCGTCCTCCACCAGCACGATGCTGACGTCACTCATCCGGGACGACCGCCGGCGGCGTTCCGCCGAGCGGCAGGGTGAAGGCGAAGACGGCGCCGCCCCCGGCCCGGGTCCGGGCCCAGATGCGGCCCCCGTGGGCGCGCACGATGCCCTCGCAGATCGCGAGGCCGAGCCCCGAGCTCCGCCCGGGAGAGCCCCGGCCGCGATGGAACTTCGCGAAGATCCTCTCCTCCTCGCCGGCGGGCAGGCCGGGCCCACGGTCCGCGACCTCGACGCGCAACGCCCGGCCGTTCGCCGCCGCGGTCACGGCGATCGGGCTGTCGGGCGGCGTGTACTTGACGGCGTTCTCGAGCAGGTTCACGAGCACCTGCTCGATCAGCACGTCGTCGATGGCCACGATGGGCAGGTCGGGAGGCACGTTCGTGGTCACGTGTCGCCGGCCCAGGCGCTTCTCCACCCGGGCGAGCGCGGCGCCGATCACCTCCTCGATCGATTGCCACTCCGTGCGCAGCTCGAGCGGCCCCGATTCGATGCGGGTCATCTGGAGCAGGTTCTGGACGAGGCGGCCCAGCCGCTCGGCCTCCTCGTGCACGCACTCGAGCAGCTCGTGCCGGGTCCCCGCGTCGAGCTGCTCGCCCGTCTCCAGCAACGTGCTGGCGGCCCCGGTGATGGTGGCAAGCGGGGTCCGGAGGTCGTGCGACACCGAGCTGAGGAGCGTGTTGCGGAGCCGTTCCGCTTCCACCCGGATGCGCGCCTCCTCGGCCTCGTCGGCCAGCTGGGCTCGCTCGATGGCGAGGGCGATCTGGCTGACGAACGGCTCCAGCTCGTGGCGCGGCCCGGCGACGGACCGGCCGGCCCCGGGCGCGATCCGGATCACGCCGATGATCCCGCGGGACGCCTCCAGCGGGAGATGGAGGACACCGTCGCCACCGCCGAGGGGCCGGCGGTGCTCGCAGGCCTCCCGGGCCCGGGCGAGCGCGGCCGGCGGCAGACCGTTCGAGGAGTGCAGCGCTCCCCCCGGGCCGGACAGCAGCACGGCGACGTCAGTCTCGACGAGCGCCGCGACGTGGCGAGCCGCGACCTTCACGATCCCGTCCACGCCCCGCGTGCTCGCCAGGTCCCGGCTCATGGCGTAGAGGGCGGCCGTGTGGCGCTCCCGCTGGCGGGCGGCCTCGGCCTGCGCGCGCATCCTCGCCGTCAGGCCTCCGATCGTGACCGCGACGACGAACATGACGAAGAACGTCATCGCGTAGTGGAGCTCCGCCACGGCGAGCGTGAAGTAGGGCGGCACGAAGAAGAAGTTGAACGCGCCGACGCTGAGCAGGGAGGTGAGCAGCGAGGCGGCGCGGCCGTGACGCAGGGCGACCAGCACCACGCCGAGCAGGTAGACCATGATGAGGTCGCTCACCGCGACCCACCGGGACATCGGCCAGGCGACCGCCGTGGCCGCGGTCACGGCGGCGACCGCCGACAGGTACGCCGGCACCCTCGCCCCCGCGCGCCCCATCCCCATGCCGAGCCCTAGCCTACTCCGTCGAGCCGGCGCGCGGGTGGGATCCGGGTCCGGGAGAGGACGGGCGCCGGGGCGTCAATGCTTCAGGTGGTACGGGACGTCGGCGACGACGATGTTCCGGCGGAACAGGAGCGCGCCCTTGATCAGCAGCGCCGTCTGGTTGTGCAGGACGTGCTGCCACCAGCGGGCCGGGATGAACTCCGGCAGCACGATCGTGATGAAGTGGTCGGGCCCGCCCTGCCGCTGCAGGTGGTCGATGTATCCGAGGAGCGGCCCGAGGAGCGAGCGGTAGGGCGAATCGAGCACGACGAGCGGCACGTCCACACCCCACTTCCTCCACCGGTCCTCCAGCCGGCGCGTGCGCTCGCGCTCCGTGTCGACGTACACGGCCCGCGCGGCCGGCGAGAGGCTCCGGGCGTACTGCAGCGCCCACACGACGCCGCGATGCAGGTCGCCCACCAGGACGAGCACGGTGTGGGTGATCGCCGGAGGCGGCTCGAAGTCCTCGAGGGACAGTTGGAGGGCGACGCGATCGTAGTGGCGGCGGATCGCGAGGAACATGCCGACCAGGGTCGGGATCAGGGTCACGACGATCCAGGCGCCGTCCGCGAACTTCGTCACCGCGAGGGTGACCATCACCAGCGCGGTCGCGGCCGCGCCCACGGCGCTGAACGCGACCCGCCACCACCAGCCCTCCTCCCGGAGCCGCAGCCAGCGCCGCACCATCCCGCTCTGGGAGAGCGTGAAGGAGATGAAGACCCCGACGGCATAGAGCGGCAGCAGCGCGTGGGTGTCGCCGTGGAAGGCGACCAGGAGCACGATGGCGAGCCCGGTGAGGATGAGGATCCCGTTCGAGAACACGAGCCGGTCGCCCTCGCTGCGGAACTGGCGGGGCATGAACCGGTCCCGGGCCATGAAGAACGACAGCCGCGGGAAGTCGGCGAAGGCCGTGTTGGCCGCCAGCAGCAGGATGAGCATCGTGACGACCTGGATCTCGTAGTAGAAGAAGCCACCGCCGAAGACGCGCCGCGCGATCTGCGAGACGACCGTCTCCCCCGCCGTCGGCGCGACCCCCAGGTCCGCCGCGAGATACGTGATGCCGAGGAACATGCTGACCGTCATGGCGCCGAGCCAGCCCATCACGACCCGGGCGTTGTGCGCCTCGGGCGGCCTGAAGGCGGGAACCCCGTCCGACACCGCCTCGATGCCGGTGAGCGCCGTGCAGCCGGCGGCGAAGGCCCGGAGGATCAGGAACAGGCCGACTCCCTCCAGCACCGGCGGAGGCGACTCGGGGGCCGCCTCCGGCCACCAGCCCAGGGCGAGGCCGAGGAGCCCGTAGCCCACCATCCCCAGGATGCTCAGCACGAACAGGTAGGTCGGCGTGGCGAACACCCGTCCCGACTCGCGGACGCCGCGCAGGTTCGCCACCGTGATGCCGATCACCGCGGCGAGGCAGAGGACGACCCGGTACGGCGCGAGGGCCGGGGCGGCCGACGTGAGGGCGGCGATGCCCGCCGCGACGCTCACGGCCACGGTGAGCACGTAGTCGGTCAGGAGGGCGGCCCCGGCCACCAGCGACGGGAAGACGCCCAGGTTGTCCTTCGAGACGATGTAGGCGCCGCCGCCCCGCGGGTACGCGCGGATGGTCTGCCGGTACGAGGAGATCACGATGAGGATCAGGGCGGCGATGGCGGCCGCGATGGGCAGCGAGTAGACCATGGCCGCGGCGCCGGCCAGGATCAGGACGTGCAGGATCTCCTCGGTCGCGTAGGCGTTCGACGATAGCGGGTCGGAGGCGAAGATCGCGAGCCCCGACGCCTTGCCGAGCCGTTCGTGGCGGGCCTGCGCCGTCGGCAGGGGCTTGCCGACGAGAAGGCGCTTGAGGCGATTGAGCCGCACGACGCCATTGGACGTCCGGCCGGGGTAAAGAGACCGTCAAGAGTGCCGGGCCCGCCGTAAGGATCGCGTAAAGGACCGAGGCTAGCCGCGCCCCCGGCGGGTCGCCGGCGCGAGGCTCCACAGGATGAGCAGCGCCGCGCCGAAGACGCAAACCACGGTGGCGCCCGTGGGCAGGTCCAGCCCGGCGGAGGCGACGATGCCGAGCACGCTCACGAGGGCCCCGAACGCCCAGCCGACGAGGAGCCGGGTGCCGAGAGGTGCGCGCAGCGCGAGCCCGGCCAGGGCGGGGACGATC
>JAICGY010000274.1 GCA_025922915.1 Candidatus Methylomirabilota bacterium
CCAGGATGGCGTCGTAGACGGGGCCCCAGTCGCCGGGGCGGTCGGTGACGGACGTCGCGCGGAAGCGCTCGCGATCGAAGGGCAGGACGACGCGGCGGCGCATCCCGCGTGCGCCGGCGACGGTCAGGGCCACCAGGTCCGCTCCGCAGGCGGCGGAGGCGACCAGCGCCGTCACCGCCTCCCGCTCGAACAGCGCGGCGAGCCGCTCGCGAACGAGGGCCACGCTCGCCAGCGGGAAGCGAGGCGTTTCGGCATCCGGAGCATCGATGCGCCGTCCGGCCAGTGCGACGACCACAGGTTTGCCCTCCCCGCGCCCAGCGTGATACTACTCGACCGCTCTTGCATCGAGGAAGGAGGGAGCATGCTGGATCCCGCCCGCTGGAAGTCCCTGCACGCGCGCTACAAGGACGATCGACCGCGCCGCCTGCTGTCGCTGGACGGCGGCGGCATCCGCGGGCTCATCACCCTCGGCATCCTCGAGCGCCTGGAGGCCCTGCTCCGGCAGCGCACGGGGAAATCGCTCCCCGAGTACTTCGACTACATCGCGGGCACGAGCACCGGCGCGATCATCGCCGCCGGCCTCGCGCGCGGGCTGTCGGTCGCCGAGCTCGTCGACTTCTACACCTCGTGCGGCGAGCAGATGTTCGAGTCCTCGAAGCTCTGGCAGCGGGTGAAGTACTTCTACAGCGCCGACCCGCTCAAGGCCAAGCTCCAGTCCGTCTTCGGCGCCGGCACCGACCTGGACCCGGACAATCTGAAGTGCCTGCTCCTGGTCGTCACCAAGAACGTGACGACGGATTCCCCGTGGCCCATCAGCAGCAACCCCGACGCCCGGTACAACGACCCCGCCCGCCGGGACTGCAATCTCCGGATCCCGCTCTGGCAGCTGGTCCGCGCCAGCACGGCGGCGCCCGTCTACTTCCCGCCGGAGATCCTCGAATGGGACCCCGCCGATCCGTCGAAGACGTTCGTCTTCGCCGACGGCGGCGTGACGCCCTACAACAACCCGGCCTTTCTCCTCTACCGCATGGCCACGGAGCCCGCGTACCGGCTCGGCTGGAAGACCGGCGAGGACCGCCTGCTGCTCGTCTCCGTCGGCACGGGGGCGGCGGAGAGCGCGGGCGCCACCGCCGCCGCCCCGAACGCCAACCTCTTCTCGATCCTCAAGGGGCTGCCCGGCGACCTGATGTACGGGATGCTGGTCGACCAGGACATCAACTGCCGCACCGTGGGCCGCTGCACCCACGGCGCGCACCTCGACCGCGAGCTCCTGGACCTCGTCCCGCGCCAGGTCCGTCCCGGCATGACGATGGACGCCGAGTACGCGGCGCCTGCCCTGCCGCTCTCCACGGACCTCGGCCGCCGGTTCCTCTACGCCCGCTACAACGCCGACCTGAGCGTGCCCGGGCTCGCCAAGCTGGGCTTCCCCGACGTCGCGCCCGGCCAGATCCAGCGGATGGACGCCGTCGAGAACGTGCCGCAGCTGCTGCAGATCGGCCGCGCCGCCGGCCTGCAGGTGGACCTGGCCCACCTCGGTCCGTTCGTGTAGGGGCTGGCCGCTGCGGCGCGCCTTCATCGTCCGCCCCTTCGGCTGCCGGCGCGGCATCGACTTCGACGCCGTCGAGAAGACCCTCATCCAGCCGGCGCTGGCGGCCTGCGCCATCACCGGCGGGACGACGGGCGCGATCCTCGAGGCCGGCAACATCCGCGAGGACATGTTCCAGCAGCTCCTCGTGGCCGACGTCGTCGTCGCGGACGTCTCCATCCACAACGCGAACGTCTTCTACGAGCTGGGCATCCGCCACGCGCTCCGGCCCCGGCGGACGCTCCTGCTCCGGGCGCGTCGGCACACGCCGCAGGCAGAGCGAGGGCCCGAGGACGAGGTGCCGTTCGACCTGCGGACCGAGCGCTACGTCGAGTACGACCCCGCGGCGCCGGCCGATGCGCTGCCCCGGCTCACGGCCGCCCTCACCGAGACCCTGGCCGCCGAGCGGGTCGACAGCCCCGTCTTCTTCATGCTCCCCGACCTGGAGCCGCAGGAACGCTCGCGCTTCATCCCGGTCCCGCCGCGCTTCCGCGAGGACGTGGCGCTGGCCTCGCGGAACGGGCAGCTCGGCCTCCTGGGCCTGCTCGCCGAGGAGGCCCGGAGCCTGCCGTGGGGCTCCGAGGGGCTCCGCGCGGTGGGGCGGGCGCAGTTCGGCGCCCGCGCGCACGCCGGCGCGCGCGTCACCTGGGAGGCGCTCGTCGCGCTGGACCCTCTCGACGTCGAGGCGAACCAGCGGCTCGCCACGATCTACCAGCGGCTCGGCGACCTCAACGCCTCCGACCAGGCCCTGCAGCGCGTCCTGGGCCATCCGCGCGCCACCCCGGCGCACCGGGCCGAGGCGCTGTCGCTGCTCGGACGCAACATCAAGGACCGCTGGCGCGCCGCGTGGGCGACCCTGCAGGGTGAGCAGGCGGCCCGCCAGGCCCTCCGGTCTCCCTACCTGCTGCGGGCGTTCGAGACGTACCGGCAGGGGTTCGCCGAGGACCTCGACAGCTTCTATCCCGGTCTCAACGCCCTCGGGCTGCTGACCATCGCCCTCGAGCTGGCGCGCCGCCAGCCCGAGCTGTGGGCCGGCCGGTTCGAGAACGACGCCGAGGCGGCCCGAACCCTCGGCGATCTGGAGACGCAGCGCCAGATGCTCGCCGGCGCCGTGTGGACGTCGCTGATGGCGGAGCGATCGCGCCGCGCACGGGCCGGGACCGGGGACCGCTGGCTGGAGATCGGCGTCGCGGACTACCGGTTCCTGACGAGCGATCGCCCCGCGCAGGTCTCGCACGCCTACGCGAGCGCCCTGGCGGGGGCGGAGACCTTCGAGATCGAGTCGGCGCGCGCCCAGGTGCAGCTGTTCCAGGATCTGGGCGTGCTGCCGGACAGCGTCGCCGGCGCGCTGGAAGCGTTCCCGCCCGCGGCGGCGCCGACGGCCGCGGCCGCGGCACCCGCCCGCGTCGTCCTGTTCACGGGTCACATGATCGACGAGCCGGGCCGGGTCCCGGAACGCTTTCCCGCGCGGCTCGAGGCCCGCGCGCGCAGCGCCATCCGGGAGCGCCTGCAGCAGGAGATCGCACGGACGGCCGGGCCCGTGGTCGCCATGGCGTGCGGGGCGAGCGGCGGCGACATTCTCTTCCACGAGGTGAGCAAGGAGCTCGGGCTCGAGCGCCGGCTGCTGCTCCCCTTGCCGGCCGACCGCTTCCGGAGCGAGTCCGTGTCGCCTGCGGGGCGGGCGTGGGAGGAGCGCTTCGACGGGCTGCTGCGGGACTTCCCGGCCGTGCCGTGCCTCGCCCGGTCGGACGAGCTGCCTGCGTGGCTGGGTACCCGGGCGGACTACGGCACGTGGCAGCGTGCCAACCTCTGGCTCCTGCACGAGGCCCTGGCCGTCGGCGCCCCGCACACGACGCTGCTCGCGCTGTGGGACGGCACCGGCGGCGACGGACCGGGCGGGACCGCGCACATGATCCGGCTGGCCGCGCAGCGCGGCGCCGCCACCGTCGTCATCCGCACGCAGGATCTGGGGTGACCCGCGGCGAGCGGGCTCGCGGCTGATGGAGCTCCTGCTCACCGGCCAGCTGCCCTTCATCCTCCTGGTCGCCACGCTCCTCGCCCTGCCGGTCTCGCTGGGCCTGCTGCACCTGTATCGGCGCGCCGTCGTGCGCTCGATGCGCACGACCGCCGGCGCGACGGACGCGGGCACGGCGAGCCCCGGTCCGCCCCCGGAGCCCGGACCGGGCACGCGGGCGGCCGCCGACGTGCTCGAGACCGCGCTGCGCCGCGGCCCGTGGCGGGCGGCGGCCGTCTACACCGTCGCCGGCCTCGCGTACGCCGTGGTCATGGTCACCGGCGTGCTCCTCGCCGCCCGCCTGGAGCCGGTCCCCCTTCGCGTCCTCTTCATGATCGCCACGTACGCCTGGCCCATCGTGCTCACCGCCAACCTGGTGGCCGGGACGGTGCCGCGCGCGCGCGCGGCCGTGCTGGCCGGCTACGCCCTCGCGCTCGGCGCCGTCACCGCCGTGGCCGTCGTCGCCAGCCCGACGTTCACGGTGGCCCAGGCGGCCCTCTTCTGGCTCATCGCCAATGTCCCGCCCACGGTGGCCGTGTGGATCGTGCTCGCCCGCCGGGTCCGGGCGGTGGGACCGCTCGTGCTGACGTTCATGGTGATCGCCGTGGCCGGCGCGAACGTCGCGCTCTCGGTCGCCGGCGCCGACGAGGGCCGTCTGCGCCAGGTCGTCGCCGTCGGCCACGCGGCCGGCCTCGGGGCCGGCGGGATGCTCGCCGGGTTGATCCTGATCGGCGCCGTGCTGTTCGGCGTCGGGGGCTGGCTGACCCTCCGGTGGATCGGCGCCCGCTACGAGCAGAAGCGCATCAGCGACCAGTCCATCACGCTCGACGCGATCTGGCTCTTCTTCGGCATCGTCCACGCCGTCGGCCTGGTGTTCGAGGGCCCGGCGTGGATCCTGACCGGGCCGGCGGCGTTCGTCGCCTTCCGCGTGACGGCCCGGACGGGATTCGCGCTCGCGCGCAGCGACAACCGCCTTCCGGCCTGCCGGCTGCTGGTCCTGCGCGTGTTCGCCCTCGGCCGGCGGGGCGAGCGGCTCTTCGCCCGCCTGACGACGCACTGGCGCCACGTCGGCAGCGTCCAGCTCATCGCGGGGCCCGACCTCGCCACCTCCACCGTGGAGCCCCACGAGTTCCTCGACTTCGTCCACGGGCGGCTCGCCCGCCGCTTCATCGACGGCCCGGCCACCTTCCAGCGGCGCCTCGCCGAGATGGACCTGGCCCGGGACCGCGACGGGCGCTATCGCATCAACGACTTCTTCTGCTTCGACAACGCCTGGCGGCTGGTGGTCAGTCGCCTGGCGCGCGACAGCGACGGCGTGCTGGTCGACCTGCGCGGGTTCTCGCGCGACAACGCCGGGATCGTCTTCGAGCTCACCACGCTGGTCGACGTGGTCCCGCTCGAGCGCGTCGTGCTGGTGACCGACGCCACGACCGATGAGGCCTTCCTGCAGGAGACCATCCAGCAGGCTCGCGCCCGGATGAGCACCGACTCGCCGAACCGGGCGGCCGACCGGCGCCCCGCGCTCGTGCCCCTGCGCGACGAGCGCCTGGGCGAGCTGCCGCTCGTCCTCTCGGCGCTGTCCCGGGCCGCCGCCTCCGCCTGACGCGCGCCCGGGCGCCTCACGACGGGCACGGCCCCGGCTGCCGGGTCAGCGTGAACCGCCCCTCCCAATAGGAGACGATCGTCGTCGCCTCCTGCCCAACCGTCTGGCAGTCGAGCTCCTTCAGCAGGCGCTGCACGTCGGCGCGGCGCGGCCCGGGCACCGTCCGATGGTCGCCCTCGGCCAGCCGCTGCCGGGCGACCTGGAGATTCCGCAGGGCGGCGA
>JAICGY010000275.1 GCA_025922915.1 Candidatus Methylomirabilota bacterium
AGGGCGACGACACCCGGTCGTGGCCGCCGTTCGTCGAGGGCGAGGCCACGTACTTCATGGCCGTGAACCGCAACAAGAAGAGCCTCACGCTGAACTTGAAGAAGCTCGAGGGGCGGCGCGTGCTCGAGGCGCTGGTGCGCAAGAGCGACGTGCTGCTCGAGAACTTCCGGGCGGGCACCATGGAGCGGCTGGGGCTCGGCTACGCGCGCCTGGCCCGCCTCAACCCGCGCCTCGTCTACTGCGCGATCTCCGGGTTCGGCGAGTCGGGACCGGCGGCCCACCGGGCTGGGTACGACCTGGTGGTGCAGGCCGAGTCCGGCATCATGGACATCACCGGCTTCGCCGACGGGCCGCCCGTGAAGGTCGGCACCTCCGTCGCCGATCTCGTCGCCGGCATGTCCGCCGCGCACGGGATCACGCTCGCCCTCCTCGCGCGGCAGCGCACCCGGCGGGGACAGAAGGTCGAGATCTCGATGCTGGACGCCATGGCGGCGCTGCTCACCTACCAGGCCGGGATCTACTTCGGGACCGGGCAGCGGCCGACGCGTCGCGGGAATCAGCACCCGTCCATCGTGCCCTACGAGGTCTTCCGGGCCGCCGACGCCTACCTCACGCTGGGCGTGGCCAACAACTCGCTGTGGGAGCGCTGCTGCGCGGCGATGGAGCGTCCCGAGCTCGCGCGCGATCCCCGGTTCGCCACCGAGGCGAGCCGTGTCCAGAACCGCGACGTGCTCGTCCCCCTCCTGAACGAGATCCTCGGCGCCCGGGCCGCCGAGGAGTGGACCAAGCGGTTCGAGGCGGCGGGAGTGCCGGCCGGGCGGATCCGCACGGTGGCGGAGGTGTGCGAGAGCGAGCACCTGAAGGCGCGCGGCATGATCGTGCCGCTCCGCCACCCGAAGGCCGGGCCCATCCGCGTCCTCGGCGTCCCGATCCGCCTGCACCGGACGCCCGGCAAGGCGGCCACGCCGCCGCCGCTGCTCGGCCAGCACACCGACGCCGTCCTCCGCACGGTCCTCGGCATGAAACGCGTCGCCGTCGGCCGGCTCCGCCGCGACGGCGTGGTCTGACGGCTCCCCCCGGCCGCGTGGACCTGACCCCGGTCACGCTCCGCGGGCGGTGGCTCACCCTCGAGCCGCTCGAGGAGCGTCACGCCCCCGATCTCTTCGCCGCCATGCAGGACGAGGAGGTCTGCCGCTACCTCGTCTGGCCGCCGCCCGCGTCGCCCGACGAGACGCTGGCACTGATCCGCGAGGCGCGCGACCTGATGGCGCGACGGCAGTCGATCGTGTTCGCGCAGGTGTGGAACGCCACGGGCCGGGCCATCGGCTCCACGCGGCTGCTCGACGTGCGCCCGGCCGACCGCCAGGTCGAGATCGGGTCGACCTTCCTCGCCCGCGCCTACTGGCGCACCGCGGCCAACACCGAGTCCAAGTACCTCTTCCTCCGGCACTGCTTCGAGGCGCTGGGGTGCGTGCGGGTGGCGCTCAAGACGGACGGACGCAACGTCCGCTCCCAGGAGGCGATCGCCCGGCTCGGGGCGGTGCGGGAAGGGGTGCTGCGCAGGCACGTCAACGTCCGCGGCTACCAGCGCGACACCGTCTACTACTCGATCCTCGAGGACGAGTGGCCCGCGGTGAAGGTTCGGCTGGAGGCGCGCCTCTCCGTCGCCGCCTCCGATCCTTGACACCCCGCGGCGCGCTACCGCATCATAGGGCACTCTGCGCCCGGGTGCCGAGAGGAGCCGGAATGTCACGCCTGATTAAGATTTACGATACGACCCTTCGAGATGGGACCCAGGGCGAGGGGGTGTCCTTCTCGATGGAGGACAAGGTCAGGCTGGCGACGCGGCTCGACGCCTTCGGCATCCACTACATCGAGGGCGGGTGGCCGGGCTCCAATCCCAAGGACCTGCGATTCTTCCGGCGCATGCAGGACGTCACGCTCAAGCATGCCCGGCTCGCCGCCTTCAGCATGACCCGGCGCGCCGGCGGCCCCGCCGCCACCGATCCCAACATGCTGGCGCTGATCGAGAGCGGGGCGCCCGTGGCCACGATCGTCGGCAAGGCGTGGGACTTCCACGTGACGCACGCGCTCGAGACCACGCTCGCCGAGAACCTCGCCATGATCGCCGACAGCATCGCCTGGCTGCGGCCCCGGATGGAGGAGGTGCTCTTCGACGCCGAGCACTTCTTCGACGGCTTCCGGGCGAACCCCCAGTACGCGCTGGAGACGCTCAAGGCGGCGGCGGCGGCCGGCGCGCACTGGCTCGTGCTCTGCGACACCAACGGCGGCACGCTGCCCCATGACGTCGCCGCCGTCGTCCGGGAGGTGCGCCGGCACGTGGCGACGCCGCTCGGCATCCACGTGCACAACGACGCGGAGTGCGCGGTGGCCAGCTCGCTGGCCGCCGTCCTCGAGGGGGTCGAGCAGGTCCAGGGCACGCTGAACGGCTTCGGCGAGCGCTGCGGCAACGCCAACCTCGTCTCGATCGTCCCCTCGCTCGTGCTCAAGCTCGGGCTCGACTGCGTGCCGGCGGCGAACCTCGGCGAGCTGCGCGACCTGTCCCGCTTCGTGGCCGAGCTGGCCAACCGCAAGCCCTGGGCCTCGCAGCCCTACGTCGGTGACTCCGCCTTCGCGCACAAGGGCGGGATGCACGTGTCCGCCGTGCTGAAGCATCCCGAGACGTACGAGCACGTGCGCCCGGAGGCGGTGGGCAACCACCGGCGCGTCCTCGTCTCCGAGCTGGCCGGGAAGTCGAACATCCTGTGGAAGGCGCGCGAGTACGGCATCGACCTGGACCAGAGCACCCCGGAGACGCGGCGGATCCTCGATCGCCTCAAGACGCTGGAGGACGAGGGGTTCCTGTTCGAGGGCGCCGAGGCGTCGTTCGAGCTCCTCATGGAGCGGGCGCTCGGCCGGCACCGGCCGTTCTTCGCGCTCGACGCCTACCGCGTCATCGTCGAGGAGCAGGGGGCCGACGGCGAGCCCGTGGCCGAAGCCACCGTGCGGGTGCGGGTGAAGGGGATGCTGGAGCACACGGCGGCGAGCGGCAACGGTCCCGTCAACGCGCTCGACCACGCGCTCCGCAAGGGGCTCGAGGAGTTCTATCCGAGCCTCAAGGAGCTCCGGCTCCTCGACTACAAGGTGCGCATCCTGGACGAGTCGAAGGGGACGGCGGCGAAGACGCGCGTGCTCATCACGTCGGGCGACGGGCGGGAGACGTGGGGCACGGTCGGGGTCGCGGACAACATCATCGAGGCGTCGTGGCAGGCGCTCGTGGACTCGGTCGAGTACAAGCTCCGCGCGGACGAGCGACGGGGCGTCGCCGGCTGACCGGTCGATCCGCACGGACACGAGGGACCCTTGACCATCGTCGTCCTGGACGACGAGCCGGGCATCGTGCTCATGTGCCGCCGCGTCCTCGAGGCCCGCGGGCACACCGTGCACGGTTTCACGAGGCCCCGGGAGGCGATCGCGCACCTCGAGCAGGCGGGATCCGACCTGCTCGTGGTGGACTACAAGATGCCCGAGCTCGACGGCTTCGACGTCGTCGAGCGCGTGCGCGCGGTCCGGCCGACGCAGCGGGTCCTCATGATCACCGCGCACGGCACCGGCGAGGTGATGGGCCGGGCGGCGGAGGCCGCCGTCCAGGGGTTCGTGCTGAAGCCGTTCACCCCGGCCGAGCTGACCAGCAGCGTGGACGCCGCGGCCGCCGCCCCCGCCCCCCCGTCGCGGGCATAGCGCCCGGCCGCGCGCTCAGGGGCGCTGCGCCCGCGCCTCGAACCGCTGCTCCCACATCGCGACACCGCCGCAGACGCGCGGCGTCGCGCGGCAGATGAAGCCCTCGACGTAGTCGAGCCGGAAGCCCTGGGGTCGGTTCGCGGGCCCCCTCAGCTCGAACGAGCCGCCCGTCAGGTGCGGCAGTGGTGGGGGCACGGGCACGGTCAGCGGCGACGGAAAGACGAGCGCGGTCGGCCCCGCGGGGCCGATGTATCCCTCGCCGCCGCCCTCGGGGCCGCCGAACTCGAGCTTCAGCACCGCGGGCGCGACCGTGAGCAGACGGGCGGTGGCCCGCCCGCTCAACGCCTCGCGCGTCGTGACCGTCTCGCCGCCCTTCCAGACCGTGAGCCGGGCGGACACCGTCCAGGCCATCTCGTACTCGACCGGGGCCGCCGGCGAGCCGAGGACGAGGCCGAGCGAGGCCGCGACGAGGAGGAACCGCATGGGCAGCGGGCGCACCGGCCCGCACGCGCCAGCGAAGGCAAGGGGAGTGCCACCGGGTTCTGATCCCGCGCGGCGGGCTCAGAGGTCGCGCGAGGTCCGCCAGGCGCGGATCTGGTCGCCGTGCTCCCGGTAGTGGTGGGCGCTGTTGCCGTCCACGATGCGCCAGGCGGCGCGGCCGGGCTGGAACCGCTCCTTCGGAACGCTGGCGGCCGCCCGCAGGAAGGCCTCGTGCGTCCGGTCGAGCTCGAGGAGGAGGTCGGCGACGGCCGCCGGCGGGGTGGCCGCGACGAAGCGCGCGTTCCAGGCGTCGACGTCGTCGTAGGACACCCCTTCCGGCACGGGTCGCTCGCCGCGGGCCAGCCGCTCGAGCGCCGGCGCCATCTCGCGGTGCCATCCGATCATGTGGCCCACGATGTCGCGGATCGACCACGTCCCCAGCCAGACCTCGGTCATCTGTTCCTCGTTGAGCCCGTGCAGCGCCTCGTGCAGCGCCTTGTACTCCCGCGCCGCCTCGTTCAGTAGCTCGTCCTTCGTCGTCGCCGTCACGGCGTCTGCCTCCCTTTTTCGGTCGTGGCGCGGGGGACGACGGTGGTTCCGCCGGCCCCGGGCCGGGCCGCGTCCGTCTCCAGGGCCAGGCACCCGGTGTGGACGACGGTCCCGAAGTTGGGAATCGACGTCCCGTGCCCCTGGCCGCTGATCGGCTCGTGGCACAGCCAGCAGACTTGCACGTCGCACCTCCCGGGGGCGAGATCCCTCACCGGCCCATCCAAGATGCGTGCCGGCCGGGCGCGCGGCGACGGGTGGACGCGTCGGTAGAGCCCACGGCGCGGAGCGGCGGCTTTCGTCGCGTTTCTGCGGCGTTGAACGCAACTCCGCCCCGTTTCCATGCCGATCGACGCCGCAGCCCCGGCTCGGGTCCGTCTGGCCTGGCTGCCGATCGTCGCGCCGGACTCGCAACGACCGCCTCGGAGTGGTCGACTCACCCGTCGAGCGAACAGCCCGACACTCGACGACCCGGGAGCCTGGCGGCGGCCAGGAAGACCGCGCCACCGCGACGGCGGCCGACGAGGAGTGCCGTCGCTGCTGACCCGGGCGGATCCGGTGATCCGATGAACCGGGCGTGTTCCCGAGCCTGAGCCCCCCGCCTCACGGGTGCACGCGCCGGTAGAACAGCAGCTCGCGG
>JAICGY010000276.1 GCA_025922915.1 Candidatus Methylomirabilota bacterium
CGCGGCCGCTCCCCCCCCCCCCCCCGGCGGGGGCGGGCTGCGGGGGCGCGGGGGGCCGGGGGCGGCCGCCCCCCCCCCCCGCCCCCCCCCCCCCCGGGCCCCCGGCCGCGGGTGACGACGACGACGCGCGCGCTACGCCTTGAAGTCGTCGGGGATCTTGGGCAGCTCGCCGAGCCCGGAGTCCACGGCGTAGATGGCCGCGTCCCCCTTCTTGCGCACGTACGTCGTCGGTCCGTCCCGCTTGCCGATCTGCACGGTGGCGATCTCGCTGCCGTCGCCCTTCAGCAGCACCACCTCGTAGCGCGGCGTGTCCAGTCCGTACGCGGCCGCGTCGGCGCCGTCCGCGGAGGCGATGGACTTCCACCGCAGGCCCCGGAGGGCGTAGAGCAGGTCGTCGACCTTGCGGCCGCGCGCCTCGCCGCGCGTGGGCTCGAGCATCTGCCAGTCGAAATCGCCCGAGCGCTCGAGCACGGCCGTCTGCCCGCCGGCGGTCACCCGCATCCGCTTGATGTCCTGGGCCTCGACGAGGCCCAGGAGCCGGCGATCGCGCAGCTCCGTGGGGCCCTTGGCCAGCGACTGCAAGATCGCCGCGTCCACGAGAACGACGGGGCCGCTGTCCGCCATCGCCGCGTAGGCGCTGGGCGCGCCGCCCCGGGCATCGGGCGAGGGCGCCACCAGCAGGGTGCGCGAGGCGCCGCCCTCCTCGGTGAGGGTCACCTTCACCTGCGGCTTGGCCAGGACGCGCGGAACGGCGCTCGCATCGTCGCTCAGGAAACCCTGGGCGCGCATGTCGCGCAGGGCCGTCAGCACCGCCCCGACCTCGACCTGGTCGGTGGGCAACGGCTCCGGGGCCACGATCTTCCACTCGTCCTTCTCGCGGCTCGCCACGACCGTTCCCTTCGGGCTCTCGATCTCGAGGCGCGCGAGCTTGTCGCGATCGACCTCCACGACGACCTTGTTGCGCAGCACGGCGACGTTCTTGGGGATCGCCGTCCAGACCTCTTCCGGAAGGAGCAGGACGCTCGTCTCGCCCGGGCGCATGGCGTAGACGCCCTTCTTCTCCCCGTCGACGCGGCCGAGCAGCAGGGTCCGGCTCGTGCGGTCCTTGTCGCGCCCGGTGTGGATCGTGACGCGCACGGGCCGCTCGAGGCCGTACGGCTCTCGCGAGCGTGGCGCCTCGGCCACGAAGTCGCGGATCCGCTGCCCCGTCAGCTTGGTGAAGAGCTCGCTGACCGTCTCGGTGTCGGCGCGCAGCTTCACCGGCTTGACGATCCGCCACTGCCCCTCCGCCCGTTCGACGACCAGCGTGGTGTCGGGCAGGGCCACCTCGAAGCCGGTGACCTCCTTGCCGTCGAACGCGAGGATGGTCCGGTCGCGGAGGTCGGCCACGGACCGGGTCGCCGAGCGCAGGACGCTCTCGCCGAGCACGAACACGGCGGGCTTGTCGCGCTCGCGGGCGTACACCCAGACGCCGGTCGGGGTCTTGGCGCCGAGATGGAGGCCCAGGGTCTTGCCGTCCTGCAGGGTCAGCGTCAGCTCGGCGGCGGGGGGCTCGAGGCCGAACTCGCCGAGAGCGGCCGGGGTGCCGGCGATCTCGCGGTCGATCTTGGCTGTCAGCACGTTTGCCAGGACCTCGTCCACCGCGGTGCGGCTGGCCCGCGCCTGCACGGGCTCGACCATCTGCCACTCGTCACCCTGCCTCGTGAGGCGGACGACCTCTCCTCCGCGCCGCAGGCTCAGCGCCGTGACGTCCTTGGTGTCGGCGGTGAAGACGCGCCCCTGGCGCGCGGCTGCCTCCTCGCGCGCGGGGCCCCAGCGCACCTCGTAGACGTAGTAGAAGCCGCCCAGCGCGAGCAGCACGACCGCGAGCACGACGGTGGTCTGCCAGCGCATGACGGCCGCCTACTTCGCGCTGCGGCGCCGGACGACGGCGACGACACCGCCCACCAGCGCGATCGCGGGCAGGATCACGACGGGCAGCCAGAACACCGCCTGGGCCTGCTGGGACGTCAGGAACACCGGCGTCTGCCGGGCGTCCTTCGGGCGGATGGAGATGAGGTCCTCCTCCTCGGCCAGCCAGGACACGGTGTTGAGGAAGAAGTCGCGGTTGCCCTGGATGTTCAGGTACTGGTTGGCCGCGAGCTCCGAGGTCCCGTACACCACCACGCGGGCCTTGTCCCGGGTGGCCACCACGGCCAGGCCGAGCGGGCCCTTGACGTCCTGCGGGTCGGGCTTGGCCTGTCCCTTCTCCAGCGCCTGGCGGTCCGTCTCGCCCCACGCGTCGGCGCTCGTGCGGGCCAGGGGCTGCACCGACAGGCCGGCCGGCGGCGTCCGTAGCGTGGCCAGGCTGCGCGTCAGCGGGAAGAGCGTCGTGACCCCGGCCAGATCGCGGGTGATCGGATGAGCCTCGTACTGCTGGACCAGCGGCACCTGCGGGCCGATCCCGAACAGCTGCCCGATCGGGTTCACCTCGATGACGAGGTCGTCCTGGGGCTGGACCCCCCACCGGTTCAGGAAGCGCCGCAGCGTCTCCGTCTCCGCACGCCGGGCGAGGGGCGGGTCCACCATGACGAGCAGCTTGCCGCCGCGCCCGAGATAGGTCTCGAGCGCGTCGATCTCGGGCGGGAAGTAGTCGTTACGCGGCCCGGCCACGACGACCACCGAGGCATCGTCCGGCACCTTGCCCTCGCGGGCCAGGGCCAGCGTCTTCACCTCGTAGTTGGCCCGCTCCATCGCCGCCTTGGCCTCGCTGAACCCCTGGCGCTCCGTGCTCGCCGGATCGTGCTCGCCGTGGCCCTGCACCAGGTACACGACGCGCTTGCCCTCGCGCGTGACCTTGACGAGCGCGTTGGTGAGCTTCTCTTCCTGGTCCGCGTCGAGCACCTTCTCCGTCCGGCCCTTGCCCTCCAGGACGGTCGTGCCGTAGGCCTCGACGCCGTAGCCGCGGGCCAGCGTCGGCTCCCGGTCCGGGTCGACGGTGCGCCACGTGAACTTGCCGCCGGAGTGCCGTGCGTATTGCTTGAAGAGATCCTCGATGACGCGCTTGCCGGGCTGGTCGCTCCGGTAGAAGGCGACGGCGTTCACCGGATCCTGGAGCTTCTGGAGGATCTGGATCGTCTGGGGCGACAGGCTGTGCCGCCGGTTCTCGGTGAGGTCCAGCCGGGCGCTGTGCCGGTACGAGAGCGCCTCCACGAGACCGGCGATGCCGAGCACGAGCAGGACCGCCACCACGGTGTTGACCCCGTAGCGGACGGTCCGGCCGCCGAGGGTGGCCCGGGCGTCGGCCAGGCGCGGCAGCAGCGAGGCGGCCACGAGGACGACGCCCGCGACGACCATGGGCCACCAGAAACGGCCATATTCCGGCGGCGCCCACGGGAGGGCGACCGCAGCCGCCAGGACGGCGATGCCCGGGTAGAACGCCCAGTCGAGGAGCCGCCGCATCAGCCGCTCCACCGGCGGGCCTCGAGCGAGCGCAGCGTGAAGAACAGCCCGAGCGCCGTGAAGTTCAGGTAGTAGATGACGTCCCGCGTGTCGATGACGCCCTTGGAGAAGTTCTCGTTGTGCTCGAGGAGGCTCAGGTGGGCGAGGATGGCGCCGAGCGGCTGCCCGGCGAACTCCGACGTCCAGCCGATGACCCAGAACATCAGGAGGATCCCGAAGGTCACGATGGCGGCCACGATCTGGTTCTCGGTCAGCGATGAGGCGAAGACGCCGACGGCGAGGAACATCGCGCCCATCAGCAGGAGCCCGAGGTACCCGGTCAGCAGGGGCCCGCCCTCCACCCGCGCGAAGTAGACGAGGATGGCCGGATACGCCAGCGTGAACGCGATCATCAGCGCGTACAGCGTGAGGGCGGCGAGGTACTTGCCGAGCAGGACGGCGCCGTCGCGCACGGGATAGGTCAGGAGCAGCTCGATCGTCCCCGACCGGCGCTCCTCCGCGAAGAGACGCATCGTCACCAGGGGCATCAGTAGCAGCAGGATCACGCTGAGGTTCTGGAAGAGCGGGCGCAGCACGCCGTCGGTGACGTTGAGGTCCCGTGCGCCGGCCGGGTTCATCGCGATCTGCATGGAGGCGCGGGTGAAGAAGGCGAAGATCGAGTAGAAGAAGTAGCCGCCGATGAGCAGGAACATCGTGAGGACGATGTAGGCGACCGGCGAGGTGAAGTAGAGCCGCAGCTCCTTCTTGTAGATGGGCCAGATCCTCACGCGTCCGCCTCCGCCGCCTCCGGCACGTCCACCCCGGCCGCCCCGTCGGCCGCCGTCTCCTCGCCCGCCACGATCCGCATGAAGACCTCCTCGAGCGTCATGCCGACCTGCCGGAGCTCCAGGAGCATCCACTTCTGCTGGGCGGCCAGCTGGAAGATCTCGCCCCGCACGTCTCGGCCGCGGGCGGACTCGACGACGTAGCGCCCGGGGGCTCCCGCCCCGTCCCGCTCGGCGACGGCGACGACGCCGGGGATCGCGCGCATGGCGTCGTGGACGGCCGGCCGCGGCCCGGCGATCTCGACCTCCAGCCGCGCGGTCGGGAAGAACTCCTCGACGAGCCGGTCGATCGGCCCCTGGGCGACGATCGCCCCCTTGTTGATGATCACCACGCCGCTGCACACCATCGACACCTCGGGCAGGATGTGCGTCGACAGGATGACGGTGTGCTCGCCGGCGAGCGATCGGATCAGCGTCCGGATCTCGGCGATCTGGCGAGGGTCCAGGCCGATCGTGGGCTCGTCGAGGACGAGCACGTGAGGATCGCTCACGATGGCCTGGGCGAGCCCCACGCGCTGCCGGTAGCCCTTGGACAGCTTGCCGATGAGGCGGTTCTGCACGTCGCCGATCAGGCAGCGCTCCATCACTTCGGCCACGCGCGCCTTGCGCTGCCCCCGCGGCACGCCCTTGACCTCGGCGACGAACTCCAGATAGGGCGCCACCCGCATGTCGGTGTACAGGGGCACGTTCTCCGGCAGGTAGCCGATCCGCCGGCGGACCTCCATCGACTCCCGGAAGACGTCGTACCCGGCGACCCGCGCGCTCCCGCTGGTGGCCGGCATGAAGCAGGCCAGGATGCGCATCGTCGTGGACTTACCCGCCCCGTTCGGCCCCAGGAAGCCGACGATCTGGCCCGGCGCGACGGAGAACGACACGTCGCGGATGGCGGTCACCGGGCCGTAGCGCTTGGTCAGGTTCTGGACTTCGATCATATCCGGCCGAATCGAGCGACCATTATACCCGAATCCTCCCGGGGCTCACGCCGCCCGCCCGGCCAGCCGCGCCACCGCCGCCGACAGCTCCGCGGGGTCGATCGGCTTCGCCAGGTGGATGTCGTAGCCCGCCCGCAGCGCCCGCGTGCGATCCTCGGGGCCGACGAAGGCGGTGACCGCGACCGCGGGAAGA
>JAICGY010000277.1 GCA_025922915.1 Candidatus Methylomirabilota bacterium
ACGCCGGGCACGGCGAGCTCCAGCCGCCGGCGCGCGGACGCGACGGCTCGGTGCTCGTCGAAGCGCGACGGCGGCTCTACTCGGGCGGGAGGATGTAGCTCCATGTCTCCGACAGGACCTCGTTCCCGTGGGTCAGCTGCGCCCGCAGCTCCACCGGCTTGGCGCGATCGAAGCGACGAAACCGCACCACGAACCGCCAGCCCCCGGTGACGTCGTTGCGCACCGTGTGCCGTTCCAGGATCTCGCCGTTGGCGTCGATCCAGACCGTGGCGTCCACGGCGGCCGTGGCCGGCAGCTTGCTGATCGCCGGGCCGTCGAAATCGACGTGCAGCTCGGTGCTGCCGTCATCCGTCTTCGTGTAGCCGCGGCCGCGACGGGTCTCGCGGACCCAGGCCATCGGGGGCCGCACCTCCCGGTCCTTCTGCCACAGCAAACGATATCCGTACGCGAACGGCTCCCCCGGCTTGGGCTGCCGATCCGGCACCCAGTACGCCACGATGTTGTCGTTGGTCTCGTCCGGCACCGGGATCTGCACCAGCTCGACCTTCCCGGGCCCCCACGCCGCCTTCGGCTCGATCCAGGCCGAGGGCCGCAGGTCGTACCGCGCCTCCAGGTCCTGGTACTGGCCGAAGCTGCGCTCGCGCTGCATGAGCCCGAACCCGACCGGATCCGTCAGCGTGAACGAGGTGACGAGCAGCCGCTTCGGGTTCACGAGCGGACGCCAGAGCCACTCGTTCGTGCTCGCATGGATGGACAGGCCGTCGGAATCGTGCACCCGAGGGCGATAGTCCTCGCGCGCCGACCGCTGGTTCGGGCTGAAGAAGAACATGCTGGTCAGGGGCGCGAGGCCGAGCTTGGCGACGTTCTTGCGGAGGAAGAGCCGTGCATCCACGTCGACGGCCGTCGAGACGCCGGGCTTGAGGACGAACCGGTAGGCGCCCGTCGCGCGCGGCGAGTCGAGCAGGGCGTAGACGACCAGCTCCTTCGCCGTCGGTCGCGGTCGCTCGATCCAGAACTCCACGAACCGCGGGAACTCCTCGCCGCTGCTCTCCGCGGTGTCGATGGCCAGCGCGCGCGCCGAGAGCCCGAACCGCTGCCCGCGCCCGAGCCCCCGGAAGTAGCTCGCGCCGAGGAAGACGAGCGCCTCGTCCTTGTAGGCGGGGGTGTTGAGCGGAAAGTGGATGCGAAAGCCGGCGAACCCCAGGCCCCGCATCTCCTCGCGGTCGAGCTTGTTCTGGCCGTAGTCGAACGCGTCGGGATCGAACGGGATCTCGCGGACGCTCCCCCCGGCGACCTCGTGGATCGCGACCCGGTCCTCGTAGAACCAGCCGCGATGGAAGAACATGATCTCGAACGGCAGCTTGGCGTCGCGCCACAGCGCGCGGTCGGGCCGGAAGCGGATGTCGCGGAAACGATCGTAGTTCAGCGCCTTGATCGTCCGCGGCAGGCTTTCGTTCGGCTTCTGGTAGGGCGCGGCGGCGAGCTTCGCCGCCCGGGCCGCGACGTCGTCGAGGCTGAACGCCTGCGCCGCCGTGACGGTCAGGACGACCGTCACGAGAAGGACGACCGCGGTCAGGCCGGCAGCGTGCCCGGCGCGCGCCATGGCTCTCCTCGTGTGCGGCCGACTACGAACGAGTGCGTCGATTGGCTTCAGCAACGGGCAATCGCTTCTCGATGATGCCGCACCGGCTCGAGGGGAGCCGGAACCGTCTTCGACCCTGCCGCGTCCCCCACGCCCCCGGAAGGTGCGCTTCCAACGCTACCCGGGCTGCCAAAGCACGTCAAGCGACGATGCGGTGTGAAAAGAGATTCCGTCGCCCCGGAACCGCCTGGAGCACCGCGTCGAGGCGGCGGTATGGTCTCTGCATGGCCTCTGCTCGCCTCGCCCTGGTCGCGACGGTCCTCGCGCTCGCTGCCTGCGCGACCGTCCCTCCGCCCCCGCCGCCTCCCGCCGGGCCCGTGCCCGACCTGCGCGGGACCTGGACGGGAACGTGGGGCGGCTCGCCCCTCACGCTCGTGGTCACGGAACAGACCGACTTCGGCGCGGACGCGGGACTCTACGTCGGCCCGTGGCCGGTTCTCGGCCCGCGGGGCCCCGGCATCGGAGGCGTCCTCACTTCCACCGTGCGCGGCGATGCCGTCAGCGTGCCGGTCGTCGGCCGCCTGGGCTCAGAGGCGGGCCGGCTCGTGGTCGTGCTCGCGGCCCGCGGGCGCGCGGGCGACCAGCACCTGCGACTGGCGCACGTGGGCCAGGATCAGATGCAAGGCATGGGCGAGTCGAGCTATCCCTGGGGGCCCCGCGGGGTCGTCACGCTGACCCGCCGGGCCGGCCCCCCTCGTTCAGCACCCGGCCGCGCGAGGCGATGACCCGGGCGTAGAACCGGGCGCTGTCCTTCGGGGTGCGCTGCTGGGTCTGGAAGTCGACGTGCACGATGCCGAACCGCTTGGAATAGCCGTGGGACCACTCGAAGTTGTCGAGCAGCGACCACACGAAGTATCCGCGCACGTCGGCCCCCTGCTCGATCGCGGCGTGCACGGCCGTGATGTGCTTCCGGAGATAGTCCACCCGCAGCGGGTCCGGGAGACAGTCGCCCTCGAGCGCCGGTGGGTCGAAGAACGCCGCGCCGTTCTCGGTGACGTAGAGCGGAGGATTGCCGTAGCGCTCCTTGACCCAGAGGAGGGTGTCGGTCAGCGCGGGCGCGCACACCTCCCAGCCGGTTTCGGTGTAGGTCGCCCGCGGCTGGACCACGGGGGCCGCCTGCAGGAGCCACGCATGGGGGTCGAAGCGCGTGACGCTGCGCGTGTAGTAGTTGACGCCGAGGAAATCGATCGGCTGCCGGACGAGCGCCAGGTCGTCCGCCGGCCACCGCGGCCACGCCTCGCCGAAGACCTCCCTCAGTTCCTCCGGGTACCGGCCGAGGAAGAGGGGGTCCAGGTACTGGCGGTTCATGTAGGCGTCGGCGCGCGTCGTCGCCGCCCGGTCGCCCGGATCGTCCGACGCGGGGTACTTGGGCTCGAGGTTCACGACGATGCCGATGCGGTGCCGCCCCTCGGCGCGATAGGCCTTCACCGCCTCCGCGTGCGCCCGGAGCAGCTGGTGGGAGGCGATGGGCGCCTCGAAGCGGTTGCGATGGCCCGGGGCGAGCACGCCGCACAGGTACCCGCCGTCCGTGATGACCCACGGCTCGTTGAGGGTCGCCCACATCTTGACCCGGCCGTCCAGCTTCCGGAACACCACCGCGGCGTACTCGGCGAACCACCGCGCGACCTCGGGATTGAGCCAGCCCCCCCGGTCGTCCAGGGCGGCCGGGAGATCCCAGTGATACAGCGTCACCATCGGCTCGATGCCGCTGCCGAGCAGCGCGTCGACGAGCCGATCGTAGAAGTCGAGGCCGGCGGCGTTCACCATCCCCCGCCCCTCGGGCATCACCCGGCTCCAGGCGATGCTGAACCGGTAGGCGTTCGTCCCGAGGCTCCGCATCAGGGCGACGTCGTCGCGGTACCGGCGGTAGTGGTCGCAGGCGACGTCCCCGGTCGCGCCGTCACGCACCAGGCCCGGCGTGTGCGCGAAGCGCTGCCAGATGCTGGGCCCGGCGCCGTCGGCCAGCGGCGAACCCTCGACCTGGTAGGCCGACGTCGCCGTGCCCCAGAGGAAGTCGTCGGGGAACTCGATCATTCCGGACCGACGACGACCGTGGCCGGCAGCTCGCCGATGCGCAGCTCTCGGCCGTGCCATCGCGCCGCCCTGCCGTTGACCCGGGCGTCGCGCGGCGGCGGCTGCTCGCCCGGCCAGACGAGCACGAACCCACCGGGCGGCACGCGCGCGGTGCCGGCGATCCGGAGCACCAGGTCCCGGCCCTCTCGCCTGAGCGAGTACCCCACCGGCCCGTAGGGCGTGCGGAGGTCCTTCACCGTGATGCCCGATCCCTCGAGCCACTCCGGGCGAACGCCGGCGGCGAGCACGAGCGCCTGGTCGCCCTCCCGCTCGTAGGCGAGGAGATCGAGCACCGCCCGGATGAAGTCCGAGGCCACCCAGCCGTGCGGCATGTCCCCCACGAAGCGCGGCTGCCGCGGATCGCGGCCGACCACCTCGGGCCACTGGTTCCACCCCGCGGGCCGGCGCCCGGCGAGAAAGAACGCGAGGAGCTCGTGGGCCCGCTCGCGCCACCCGAGGCGGACGAAGGTGCCCACCGTCCGGATCTCGTACGGCGTGTAGTCCTCCCACGCCTTGTGGCCGTCGCGCCGGGCGACGAACTCGCGCCAGTACCGCTCGAACGTCGCGTCCACCAGGTCGCGCGGCAGACGGTGCAGCTCGCCAGCCGGGGCGATCGCGATGGTCGACGAGGTCGGATCGAAGTCGCCCAGCTCGGCCGCGCCGGGCAGATACGCGATCCCGTGGGCGGCGATGGCGTGGCGCAGCGATGCGTCCAGGTCGCGCCGGAACTCGTCGCGCTGCGCCTGGAGCCGGCTCGCGGCGTCGGTGTGGCCCAGCGCCGTCGCCACGGCGATCGCGCCGCTGTAACCCTTGAGCGCCCAGAAGTCGTCCCAGTAGGAGTGCATGGGCTTGGCCGCGTAGCCCTCGTGGCTGATCGACGCCGGCAGCAGGCCGTAGAACGCGCGGGTGGCCGGCGTCAGGTTGGCCTCGGTGCGCTCCGACTGCCGCAGCGACTCCATGTAGGCCGCGGCGGCCTCGACGTGCGGCCACATCGCCTCGAGCAGCGCGCGATCGTGAGTGTAGCGGTACAGCTCGGCGGCGAGGAAGATGAGCTCGCCCGCGCTGTCGTGCTCCGGCACGGGATCGACCCCGCGCTCGTCGATGCAGCACGGGACCTTGCCGCTGGCGAACTGCTGCGGTGCGTACCAGCGCAGGTAGTCGGCGGCGACGCCGGCGTGGCCGACGCGCAGCAGCGACTCGGCGATCATCGCCCCGTCCCGGATCCACGAGCGCGCGTAGGAGCGCGTCCCCGGCCGCAGCACCGGGCCGTCGCGGGTGACCAGCACGTGCGCCAGCGCGGTGCGGAGCGCGTCGACCAGCGGGCGGCCCGGCTCCGGGAGGGCGATGGACACGCGGTTCAGCCGCTCTCGCCACGCCGCGGCGACCGCCCCCTGCTCGCGTGCCATCCAGGCCGCGGGGGGCTCACCCGCGAGCGCCGGCCGGACGGGCGGCCCCGACAGCGGCACCACGACGCCCACGGTCGCGCTGGCGTGGGGCGCCAGGGTCACACGGTAGCCCAGCGCCGCCGAGGCATAGCCGAAGTCGTCGTGGACCTGGGTCGGGCCCGCCCAGTCGGGGGCGCGGAGCCAGTCGGGCACGGGGCCCGCCTCGAAGGGGAAGGTGCTGACGCGATCGGGCGCCGCCAGCGGGAAGACCGTGCGGTCGCCGTTGACC
>JAICGY010000278.1 GCA_025922915.1 Candidatus Methylomirabilota bacterium
ACCACCTTGCCGGTCTCCTGCTTCGTGGGATACCACGCCGGCGTCACGTAGGCCTGCGGGCCCTGGAAGATCGCCAGCGCCTCGACGTCCGGCGAGAGATCCTGCCACACGGGGTTGGCACGCGAGACGTGGGCGCGCAGCGTTCCGAGCGGGGCCGGATGCGGGTCCAGCTCGATCGGCAGGTGGTTGGCGCTCAGGCCATCGCGGCCGAGCGTGACCAGGGTCGCGAGCGGGTGCTCGTGGATGAGCGCGTGCAGGGCCTCCGTCCGTGTTTCCTCGAAGTGCGGCGGGACGTACATGCGGTCAGTCCTCCGATGCGCGGCGCCGTCAGCCGCGCGTGAACGCGTCGTCGACCACGAAGAGCCACGCCGTCGGGCCGTCGGGCCGTCATCACCGCGCGACGCCGAAGGCGGCGGCCTTCCACTGCGGGTCGTCGGAGCCGTCCAGACGGTCGCGCACGCGGCGCAGGAGCTGGCCGGCCGCCGTCTCCCCCCAGAACCAGCGGGCCACCTCGTCGCCGGCGGCGGCCGGCTTCATCGCCAGGTGGCCCTCGAAGTAGAGGGCCTTGAGGTCGTCCGCGCACCAGCGGACGAAGCCCGGCAGCGGCACGTCGGCCGGGCGCTCGGGCATGTCGGCGTCTTCGCCGGCCGCGAAGCCCTCCAGGAAGCGGATCGCGCCGCGGAACCGGGTGGCCGGAATGCCGGTCAGCCCGAAGGCCGTGCGGCCGCCGCTGCGGGCGAGCCACTGATCGTGATAGCCGCGCATCCGCGCCGCTTCCGCCGGGACATCGTCCGGGACGGCCGCCGCCGGCGCCACGGCCGAGGCCTGGACGGGAGCGGCCGGCTGGGTGCCGGGTTCGGCGTCGTCGGGGAAGTCGCGAAGGACCGGTCCCTCCGGCTCGCCGAGCAGGTCGAGCGCCGCGCGCAGCACCCGGTGCTGCAGGGCGGGATCGTCCGCGCGGCCGAGCGCGTGGCCGAAGGGGAAGGGCACGAAGAGCGCGCGCGGCGGCTTCACCTTCTCCGTGTGCTCGCGCACCATGCTGATCGACGTCGTGGCGATGCCCGCGGCCTCGAGGGCCCGGGCCAGCACACCTCCGGTGTGCGTGCAGAACGGTCAGGTCGGGGTGACGAGCGCGACGTCGACGCCCTCCGCACGCAGCCGGCGGCCCGCCTCCGGGCCGGTCTCGGCCTCGATGCGCGCCACGTCGCGCTGGGCCCCCATGAACGAGTAGTGGCTCGGCGCCAGGCCGCCCAGCTCGCCGCGCGTCACCAGCTCGCGCAGCCGGTCCATCGGGAACGAGACGTTGAGGTCGCGCATGATGGGGACGCGATCGAAGCCCAGGCTCGTGTGGCTCTGGACGATCTCCGCGGCCGGCGTGTCGGCGGGGATCGCGCGATAGGTCTGATCGCCCGGGCCGAATGGCCGGTCGCCGCGCCGGTGCAGCCCCGCGGTCGTCACGATCGCCACCCGGCAGGCGGCGAGCGGCCGGGGCAGGGGCGTGAACGGCGCCGTGTCGTTGACCTGCACGGGCAGGTTGAGGATCGTGCTCCGGTTGATCTGCGGCAGGCGGTCGAGTCGCGGCATCGTTTCCTCCCGGGGCGCAGGGTAGCACGCGCCGCTGCGGCGGCCGCCCCGTGATCAGGCCGGGGCGCGCCGGGCGAGGGGCACCGCCAGCGGGACGATGACGGCGAGCGCCAGGACGGCATTGACGCCGAAGGCCAGGGGCGCGCCGATGCTGGCGGCCAGGAGGCCGATCAGCAGCGTGCCGACCGGCTGGGTGCCGATGCACGCCGAGAGGATCCCCATGGCGCCGCCCCGCATGTGCTCCGGCGCGGCCAGGAGCACGAGCGTGCTCTGCATGGCGGCGAACGAGGACTCGGCGACGCCCATGAGCAGCAGCAGCGCCACGCACGCCGGCAGCCAGCGCGAGGCGGCGAGCGCCACCAGCAGCCCCGGCGCCACGAGCACGGCCGCCGCGAACAGCTGGCGATGGGCGAGGCGCCGGCGGCGGGACGCGATGGCGAGGGCGCCCAGGAGCGCTCCGCAGCCGTCGGCCGCGAACAGCCCGCCCAGCGCGGCCGGGCCGACGGCGAGCACGTCGCGGGCGAACACCGGCAGCATGTGCTGGTAGGGGAAGAAGAGGACGTTCATGGCGACCGTCACGAGCAGGACGGCGCGGATGGTGGGGCGGGCCCAGGCGGCGTGGAGCCCGGCGCGCAGGCTTGCCGCGACGGAGGCCGGCGTCTCCCCGACCGGGCCGCCCAGCCGCGCGCGCAGGCCGAGCGAGACGGCGAGGCCGGCCGCGTAGACCACCGCCATCGCCGCGAAGCAGGCCGCCGGGCCGAACCGGGCGAGGCAGACGCCGGCCGCGAGCGGACCCAGGATCTTGGCGAGCTGCATCGAGACGGTCTCGAGCGAGACGGCCTGCGCCACGCGCTCGGCGCCGAGGATGGCGTACAGCGCGGTCCGTCGCGCGGGGAAGTCGAGCGCCCACAGGAGGCCGAAGACGACCTCCAGGCCGACGAGCGGCCAGTAGCCGCCGGCGCCGCTGCCGAAGACGACGGCGAGCGCCAGGGCTGTGACGGCGCCGGCGGCCTGCGTGACCACGAGCACGCGGCCGCGCGGCACCCGGTCGGCGACCACGCCGGCGAACGGGCCCACCGCCATGAGGGGCGCGGAGCGGGCGAAGGCGGCGAGGCCGACCATGAAGGGCGAGCCCGTGAGCTGGAGCGCCAGCCAGCCGAGCGCCACGATGTCCATCCAGCGGGCGACGTTGATGCAGAAGCCCGAGAGCCAGAGACGGTGGTAGGTCGGCTCGCGCAGGACGTCGAGGATCGTGCGGCTCGTCTCAGGCCCGCCGAGCGCGGCCGGTACAGTCGCCAGACACGGGCCCCAGTGTAGTCCACGGGTCCGGGCCGCTTGACCGGTCGTGGGGGGCTCGTCTAACGTCACGCGTGTCATGGCGACCCGGCGGTCGGACTCGCTCACGCGGTGGCGGCGCGACGCGGTCCGGCGCATGACGGCCTCGCGGGAGGCCACGCTGACGTTCGTCGCGCGGCTGCCCGAGGCCGAAATCCTTCGCCCGCGCACCCAGGACCGCTGGTCGGTGAAGGACGTCCTGGCGCATCTGCTGGCCTGCGACGAGGAGACGGTGCGCCGGTTCCAGCTCATCGCGCGCGGCCGGGGCGACCGCATCCACTGGTTCGAGAGCATGGCCGACGCCGATCGCTTCAACGCGCGCTCGGTTGCCCAGGGGCGGCGGCTCGGTCTTCGCAACATGCTCGGGCGGATGAAGCGGGTACGCGCCGATCTGATCCAGCGGTTCGAGCGGCTGCCCCTCGAGGCGCTGCGCGACCCGTCGCACGCGTACCCCGTGACGGAGTGGCTGCCGGCGCCCGGCTGGAGTCACGAGCAGGACCACCTGAGCGAGATCAGGAGCTGGTGGCGCGCCCGGCAGTCTCGGGCTCGTGGCCGATCGGGCTCCGCCAGGAGCTCCTCGATCCGCTGAAGCCAGACGATCCAGTGGTAGATGGTCGGCGGTCGGACAGCCACTCCACCGGCGAGCCTAGCGACCGGGCGCCCGGCGGCCGCGTTTGGCCGGCTTCCGCGGCTCGTGCCGGGGCCGCGGGTACAGGGTCACTGCCACGCGAGCGTTCAGCTGGGCGATGGTCTTCACTGTGTCGCCTCGAAGGGCCAGGGGGAATGCCCGGCTGCCGGCGGCCCATTCGAGTCCGATGTCGAAGACCCGATCGCGCGCCTCCCGGCACCTCGCCTGGAGCGCCGGCGCCAAATCCGCGAGGGCTTGGGCGAATCGTCGAATCGCGACGTCGGGCGAGCGTGTCACGCCAGGAAGCTGGAAGGACGCCAGGAACGTGCCGCGAACCCGTCCCGCGTGGAGCACCAGGAGGTGCGGGCGCAAGGCCTCGACGACCGGCAGCAGGCTCGTCCGCGAGCGGATCTCGAGATCGACGTTCAGGTACAGCGCGGCGGGTCCCGCACGCCGAGCCGGGGTGTTCATCCGGCCAGTATCCGATCCTCCGCGAAGACGAACATCATGGCCCGTGCGCGGCACCGCGAGCTTCGATCACGGCTCCGCGTCCCAGAGATCCGGGTACCGAAGGACGAAGCCGCTCGCGGCCACCTCCAGCAGGGCCGCATACCCGGATCGCGGCGACTCGTACCAGTAGGCCGCCTCCGCGCGCCGCTCGTAGCGCTGGAAGAGCAGGTCCAGCGTGCCCGCCCACACGTCGAGCCACGCGGCCGGCGCGTCGGCGGCCTGGCCCTCGGCGAGAGCCAGGCGGCGCAGCGGTAGCAGGTTCGTGGCCGGCGTGAATCCGAGATCGAGGTCGACGCAGTGACCCAGGTCCGGCACCGGCCGGCCGTCCAGCGTCCACTCGCCGTCCCCGGTCCGGATGATCGTGTGCTTCACGGCTCGCGCCCCGACCCAGCCTTCCACCTGTCCCCGCTGCGTGTGCCACGCGAGATCGCACGTGACCCGGTAGTCGAGGCGCGCCGGGGCGCCGGCCTCGTGGAAGACGGCCGTGCCCTCGATCGTCCAGCCGGCATCGAGCCTCACGAGGCGACAGGCGTCGTGCCCCGGGGTCTCGAGGCGCCGCCAGAGGATCGAGGCTATCGCCATGTGGCTGCGCTGGTTGACGACCCATGGCGACGACGCCACGTCTCGAGGATGCGCTGCGCGAGCCATGCGACGACGAGAGCCGGGAGGAACCACACCTCAGTAATCATAGACGTGCTCGATGGAGACGTCTGCCTTCTCGAGCGTGCGGATCGTTGCGGCCAGCCGAGGGACCGATACGTCGAGGCCCACCCGCCGGCGATCCGGCCGGGACTGGAGGGGCACCGCGAACAGCGTCGTGGCACCCGGGAGTGGGGGCAGGGAGCCGGCCGGCGCAAGGACGGTGACGAGGATCCGGTGGTTGCCGGCGATCTCCGCGACGTCCCTGCCGCGGCGGGCGAGGCCCAGCAGCACCTCGGTGTAGGCACGATAGCGGGGCGTCCGGATCAGCGTCCGCCCGTCGCCGAGGTCGCGCACGACGGTGATCCGGGGATCGCGCGCGACGTCGGTGGGCTCCAGCCCGACGACGACCGTCTGGAGCGCGCGGTCCGCGATGCCCAGGGCGGTGGCCGACGCGTACCCGATGAGCGCGCCGTAGATGGCCTTCACGCTGTACTCGAGCGAGAGGAGGGCGCGGCGCTCGAGCTTCCTCGCGACATGCGCTCCCCGCAGCGGCGTCACGCGCCAGAAGGCGACGAGGCGCGAGGCGAAGGGATACTCGTACCAGGGCGTCTGCCGGAGGAACGCGGCGTAGGCCTGCATGTCGCGGGCGGCGAACTCGTCCTCCGCCGTCTTGCCC
>JAICGY010000279.1 GCA_025922915.1 Candidatus Methylomirabilota bacterium
CGTGCTCGGGATCCATTCGCTCCGCCATGGCGGTGAACCCGCTGATGTCCGCGAACAGGACGGTGACGCGCCTGCGCTCACCCTGTAACTGCTCCTGACGCGGGTCGCTCACGACGCCCCCTCCGCCCTGACGCCCGGCCGGAACGCTTCAGCCGACGTCGTCCTGCGTGAGAACGATCTACTTCAGGTCGGGCCATCCTGCAAGGTCGGCCCTGCGGCCGGGACTTCCGCCGATGGCGCGCGAAGCAAACCCGCAGGAGGCTTGAACTTCTGCCATTGACTTGCCGGAGGCGCAACCAGAATAATGGTCCGTATGCTGCAGGCGCCCGACGTCGCGGAGGCTGCACACCGCCTCCGGAACAAGATGCTGGTCGCCCTGGCCCTGTCCTCCGTCCTGCCCATCCTGGTGCTCGCGTACGTCCTGGTGGCCCTCGCCCAGCCCCCCGGCGCCGCGGAGGGCGCGCGGCTCGGCAGCCTGCAGATCCTCGTGCTGTTCGCCGTGGCCGGCATGCTGGCGGGGGGCTACGTGCTGTGGGACATCGGCCGCGCGGTCGGCCGGATCGGCGTGCTGCTCACGAGCGAGGGCCGCCCGCGCGGGCTCGAGCACCGCCGGGACGAGGTCGGCACCCTGCTCGCCTCCTTCGCCCGGATGCTGGAGACCGTGGAGCACCAGGCGGCCGAGATCAACCGCTTCGCCGAGCGCCTGGACGCGGCGTACAAGGAGCTCGAGACGACCAACGCCCGGCTGAAGGAGACGTCCTTCAAGGACGAGGTGACCGGGCTCTACAACCGCCGCTTCTTCTCGCTCCGCCTGGAGGAGGAGCTCTCCCGCTACCGGCGCTTCAACCATCCGGTCTCGGTCGTGCTGCTCGACCTGGACGGCTTCAAGAGCGTCAACGACGATCTCGGGCACACGATGGGGGACCACACGCTGCGCGACATCGCCCAGATCCTCATGAAGCACTCCCGCGGCATCAACGTGGTCTCCCGCTACGGCGGCGACGAGTTCGCGGTCCTCCTGGTCGAGACCTCGAAGGCCGGCGCCCGGCTGTACGCCGACCGGATCCGGGAGGTCGTCGCGAAGTTTCCCTTCGCCCACGGCAAGGTGATCACCGCCAGCTTCGGCGTCGCCAGCCTGCCCGACGACGAGGCCACCACCGCGGAGGAGCTCTTCCGGGCCGCCGACGTCGCCCTCTACGCCGCGAAGCGCGCCGGCAAGAACCGGGTCGCGGTGGCCCTCACCCCCCAGAAGGTATGATGCCGGACCGGCCCCGGCTCATCCTGATCGTCGACGACGACCGCCAGGTGCGGGACGTCCTGCAGCAGATCTTCCAGTCGGCCGGCTACGAGTGCCGGCTGGCGAAGGACGGCGCCGAGGGGCTGGACGTGTTCCGCCTCGAGCAGCCGGCGCTCACGGTGACGGACCTCAAGATGCCCGGCATGACGGGCATCGAGCTGCTCCAGGCCGTGCGCCAGGTCGACGCCGAGGCCGCCGTGATCGTCCTCACCGGCGCCGCCGACGTGAAGACCGCCATCGACAGCCTCAAGCTCGGCGCCTACGACTTCATCATGAAGCCGGTGAACGTCGACGAGCTGCTCATCGCGGCCGACCGCGCCCTCGAGCGCCGCCAGCTCCTGATCGACCGGCAGCGCTACCAGGAGATGCTCGAGCACCGGGTCGCCCAGGCCACCCAGCACCTCATCGCCGCCTATCGCGAGCTCGAGTCCACCTACGACGCGACGCTGGAGGCCCTCGGCTCGGCCCTGGACACGCGCGACGTCGGCACGGAGTCGCACTCCCGCCGCGTGCACGGCTACGCCCTCGCGACGGCGCGCGAGTACGGGGTGCCCGACGCCGAGCTGCGCGACCTGGCCCACGGGGTCCTGCTCCACGACATCGGCAAGATCGGCATCCCCGACTCCATCCTCCTCAAGCCGGGCAAGCTCACGCCCGACGAGTGGGAGATCATGCGGACGCACCCCGAGATCGGCAAGCGGCTGTGCGAGAAGATCCCCTTCCTCCGCAACGCCATCCCCGTCGTCTACTGCCACCACGAGAAGTGGGACGGGTCCGGGTACCCGCGCGGGCTGAAGGGCGACGAGATCCCGCTGGGCGCCCGCATCTTCTCGGTGGTCGACGCGTTCGACGCGATGACCTTCGACCGCCCCTACTCCCGGGCCATCCCGTTCGAGGCGGCGAAGAGCGAGATCCGGCGCTGCGCGGGCTCGCACTTCGACCCGGCCGTCGTCGAGGCCTTCTTCCGCGTGCCCGAGTCGCTGCTCGCGGAGATCCGTCGCCTCAGCGTCGCGCCCTGACGGGCGCCGTGAAGATCATCGCCGTCCGCGCCACGTGGCTGCGGGCCGTCATCCCCCCCGAGCGCCGCCACACGAGCGACTTCGGCGTCAACGACTCGTTCAACACCTGCCTGGTGGAGGTGGAGACGGACGCGGGGCTGACCGGCGTGGGCGAGGCCAAGGTGGGCGTCGGCAACCTCGGCCACTACGGCGCGCTCGTCCGGCTCGTCGAGGACGAGCTCGGCCCCGCCATCGCGGGCCGCGATCCGCGCGACGTCGCCGGGATCTGGGAGACGCTCTACAACGGCTCGCGCGCCCGCTACGTCGCGCGCGAGGGCCGCACGTTCCCCATCGTCGGCCGCCGCGGGATCACCGTGTCCGCGATCAGCGGCATCGACATCGCCTGCTGGGACCTCCTCGGCAAGTCGCTGGGGCAGCCGGTCTGGCGGCTCCTCGGCGGGCGGGTCCGCGAGCGCATCCCGGCCTACGCCTCCGGCGGCTGGGCGCCCGTGGGCGCCATCGGCAAGCAACTGGCGCAGTACGTCGAGCGCGGGCACCGGGGCGTGAAGATGCGCGTCGGACTTCAAGATCGAAGCGTGGAGGACTCGGCCGCCCGCGTGCGGGAGGTGCGCCGGACGCTGGGGCCGGACGTCGCCATCATGGTCGATGCGCACGGGACGTGGTCGGTCCGGGACGCGCAGCGGTTCGCGCGCAAGGTCGCCGAGTGCGACCTGGCCTGGCTCGAGGAGCCGGTCTCCCCCGACGACCTGCCCGGGCAGGCCGAGGTCCGGGCGTCGACCGACATCCCGATCGCCGCCGGCGAGAGCGAGCAGACGCGCTTCGCGTTCCGGGACATGATCGCCGCGCGCGCCGTGGACGTCTGCCAGCCGGACCCCGCCATCGCCGGCGGCCTGACCGAGACCGTGCGGATCTGCGCGCTCGCCGCCGCCCACGGCCTCACGGTGGCGCCGCATCTCTGGGGGGGCGCCGTGCTCTTCGCGTGCGGGCTTCACCTGGCCGTCGCCACCCCGTGCGTCACGACGCTCGAGTTCAGCCGCGGCGAGAACCCGCTGCTCCACGACCTCCTCGAGGAGCCGTTCGAGCTGGTCGACGGCCACCTGGCGGCCCCCGACCGTCCCGGCCTCGGCCTCACCGTGCGGCGGGACGCCCTCCGTACCTTCGCCGTCTGAGCGGCCGCCTCAGGACCGCCGGCCGCCGACGGTCTCGACCAGGGCCTGCACGCGCGCCACGGAGGTGGCCATCTCCTGGGGGCCGAGGCCCAGGTCGGTGGCGCCGCGCAGCCGCTCCCACAGCCCGTCGCACGCCTCCAGCGCCGCCCCGGTGTCACCCCGGTCGGCGTGCTCCCGGATCACGAGCGCCGCGGCGTCCACGAGCCCCTCCAGCGCGCGCGTGAGAAGCGCCCGCGTCTCGACGCGCCGCTCCGCGCCCGCGTCGTGCCGCAGCGCCTGGGCGAGGGCCTCGATCGCGGTGCCCGGGTCGCCGGCGGCCAGGCGTCGCATGCCGAGCCGGGTGTAACCCGACCAGAGCCGGCGCTCCACCTCCTGGCGCCGCGCCGCCGGCAGCGCGTCGTCGCGCAGCGCGCCCAGCAGCTTCTCCGCCCGCTGCAGCGCCTTCAGCGCGTCCGTCTCGCGTCCCTCCTGCAGGCTCCGCATCGCCCGGGCCGTCAGCTGGCCGATCTCTCCGCTGAACGTCTCGACGAAGTGACCGTGGAAGGCGGCCGCGCGGGCGGCGGGAACGCGCGCATGCTCGAGCCCCTCGCGCAGGAGATGCCGGGCCGCCGTGTACTCCTGCTGCTTGATCAGGCGCACCACCACCGCTTCCCAGGCCGACCACAGCTCGCCCTCCACGGCGGCAACGCGCGCGACCAGCGGCCCTTCGTCCGTACCCGGTTCCGCGCCCTGCGCGAGTCCGGTCAGCACCCGACGAAGCGCCTGCAGGCGCTCCTCCCCGGCCGCGGCGGGGTGGTTCCGCGCGTGGTCCAGGAGGCGCTCGGCGGCCGCCATGCAGTCCTCCACGATGCCGGGCGGGCCCGGCGCGGCCGGCCGCGGTGTCGCCGGCGTGAACGGAGGCGCCGGAGGGGCGGCCATCCGGGCCGCGTCCACAGGCGGGCGGCGGCCGGGCGTCGGCGGCGCCGGAGCCGGGGGCGCGGGCGGCAGGAAGCGCGACCCCGGAGACGCGGGCGGGCTCGCGGCGGGCCGTGCGGGCACACCGCCCGGCCGTGACCTCGCGCGACGCCCCGACCGCGTCGGCCACACGAGCTCGAGGACGCCCATGACGAGCAGCACGCAGGCGAGCCCCGCCAGCAGGAGGATCAGGCCTTCCTCGCTCAGCACCGCCTCATTGAACCCGCGAGTCGCCGAGGTGCCAAGCGAAATGCATGGGCACGATCCGGGGCGCCGCCACGCCGCAGTGCGGCATGGGTCTGTTATCATGACTCTTGCGCATTCCCGGGTGGACAAGGAGGAGGTCCCGATGCGGCGGGTCGCGGTCATCGGCGTCGGTGTCACCAGGTTCGGGCGGCACGATCGGACCTCGGCGGAGCTGTTCGCGGCGGCGGCGGCGGATGCGCTCGCCGACGCCGAGGTGCCGGCGAGCGCGGTGCAGGCGCTGTACTACGGCAACGTGGTGGGCGGCGAGACCGAGAAGCAGCTGCACACGAGCCCCCAGGCGGCCTCCGTCCTCGGCCTCCCGACCGTGCCCACGACCCGTTTCGAGACGGCGTGCGCCTCGTCCCACGCGGCCTTCCGGCACGCGGTCATGGACGTCGCCTCCGGGACCTCGGACGTCGTGCTGGTCGGCGGCGCCGAGCGCGTGCTCAACGTGACGACCGAGGAGTCGACGGAGTACTTCGCGTACGCCTCGGACGCGCGCTGGGAGCAGCCGCTCGGCCTGACCTTCCCGGGCGTGTTCGCGCTCGTCGCGCGGGCCCACATGGCGCGTCACGGCACCACCGAGGCCCAGATGGCCTCGGTGGCCGTCAAGAACCACCGCCACGGCGTGCTCAACCCCAAGGC
>JAICGY010000280.1 GCA_025922915.1 Candidatus Methylomirabilota bacterium
TCGCCCACGCGTGGCCCGGCAACGTCCGCGAGCTCCGCAACGCGATCCACCGGGCGGTCGTGGTGGCGAGCGCCTCGGACCGCGACGTGCTCACGGTCGAGGACCTCCCGCCCGAGGTGCAGGACAGCCGCAGCGGCCGGACGGGCGAGGCTAGAACGTCGCCCGCCAGCTCTCGCCCGAATCGGGCCGCTCCAGCGCACGGCACGGCCCGAGCACGGTCGTCAGGACGATCGCCCGCCTCAGGCCGGCGGGCGTCCCGAGCTGCCGGAGGGCCGCGACCGCCGGCCCCGCCGGGACGGGCCTGAGCCGCCGCTCCGCGGGCGGGGCGGGACGCGCGGGCGGCGGCGGGGTCGGCGGGATCACCACACGCGGCGGCAGCGACCGCACCGGGGCCGGGGGCGGCGCGGGTTCTGCCGCGGGGCGCCCCTCCCGCCGCTCGCGCTGCCGGCGCTCCCGCAAGATCCGGGCGATGAGGTTGAACAGCCCCACCGCCAGGAACACGATGAAGACGATCAGCTGCTCGAGCGCCATCCCGCCTGCCTCCCTACCGGCGCGACATCAGCGGGACGGCGAGGAGGGCGGGGCGGGCGGCTCGCCCTGGGCGATGCTGTCCCGCATGCTCGTGTCCGACTGGATGTTCCGCATCCGGTAATAGTCCATGATCCCGAGGTTGCCCTGCCGGAAGGCCTCGGCCATCGCGCGCGGCACCTCCGCCTCGGCCTCGACCACGCGCGCACGCATCTCCTGCTCCTGGGCCACGGCCATGGCGCGGCGCTCCTCGGCCTTGGCCTGGGCGATCTGCTTGTCGGCGTTCGCCTGGTCGATCTGGAGCTTCGCCCCGATGTTCTCCCCGACGTCGACGTCCGCGATGTCGATCGAGAGGATCTCGTAGGCGGTGCCCGCGTCGAGCCCGCGCGAGAGGATGTGCTTGGAGATGTGGTCGGGGTTCTCGAGCACGTCCTTGTGGGTGGCGGACGAGCCGATGGTGCTGACCATCCCCTCGCCCACGCGGGCGATCACGGTCTCCTCGCCGGCACCGCCGACGAGGCGGTCGATGTTGGTCCGCACCGTCACCCGCGACACCGCGATCAGCTGGATGCCGTCCTTGGCGACAGCGGCGATGCGGGGCGTCTCGATCACCTTGGGGATGACCGACATCTTCACGGCCTCGAGCACGTCGCGGCCGGCGAGGTCGATCGCCGCCGCCCGCTTGAACGGCATGTCGATGTTGGCCTTGTCGGCGGAGATGAGGGCGTTGACCACGCGCACGACGTTGCCGCCTGCGAGGTAGTGCGCCTCCAGGTCGTTGATGGAGATGTCGAGCCCGGCCTTGACGGCGCTGATCCGCGCGGTGACGACCGTCCCCGGGGGCACCCGCCGGAACCGCATGCCGATGAGCGTGAGGAGGCCGACGTAGGCGCCCGAGGCCCAGGCGGCGATCCACAGCGGGATGGGGACCAGGTAGAGCAGCACCGCCACCGCGACCACCACCAGGACCAGCAGCGCGAACCCGCCGAACAGCTCCACGCCCATCGGCTCATCCCTCCCCGGCCGCCGGCGGCCGGCGGCGGACGACGATGCGGTTGCCTTCCACGCGGATCACCTCGATCGGCTCGCCGACCGCGATCCAGTCCCCCTGGGTGACGACGTCGACGCGCTCGCCGCCGAGATCGGCGATGCCGGCGGGACGGAGCGGCGTCGAGGCCGTCCCGTGCGCGCCCAGCAGGCGCGAGGGGCTGCCCGGGACGGTGTCTCCGCCCCCCGGCGCCAGGCCCGATTCCAGGATGACGCGCCGGGCGAACGGCAGGCGCGGCAGGAAGCGGAGGAGGACGAGCGACCCGGCGAGGGCGAGCAGCAGCGAGACGACGACGCGCCCGGCGGCGGCCAGGAGGACGGCCTGCGTGGCGCCCGCCCCGACCAGGCTCAGCGAGAGTCCGCCGAGGAAGGACAGGATCCCCAGGATCCCGAGGATGCCGAAGCCCGGCGTGACGAAGATCTCGATCGCGAGCAGGAGGAGGCCCACGCCGACGAGGAGCAGCTCCTCCACGCCGACGAGGCGCACCAGCCAGTGTCCCCAGAAGAAGGCCATGAGGCTCGCGAGGCCGATCCCGCCCGGGATGCCGAAGCCGGGGGTGCGCAGCTCGACGATCAGCCCGATGATGCCGATCGTCATCAGCAGCGAGCTGAAGACCGGGTGCGTGAGGAACCGCACGACCTCCTCGGCCCAGTTCGGCGCGGCGTGCCGCACCTCGGCCTTGCCGAGCTCGAGCCGCTCGAGCACCGCCTCGAGCCGGTCGGCCTGGAAGTCGGCGACCTTGTGCTCCAGGGCCTCGGTGGTGGAGAGCGTCAGCAGCTTGCCCTTCTCGATGAGGCCGGCGATCTCGACGTCGGCGTCGACCATGGCCTCGGCGACGAGCGGGGGGCGCTTGCGGGCCTCGGCGGTTGCGCGGAACTCCTTGCGCACGTAGGACACGGCCTTCTCGCTCGTGGGCTGCTCGCCGCCCTGCCCCATCTGCACCGGCGTCGCGGCGCCGATCGTCGCCCCCTGGGTCATGGCGATCGTGTTGGTGGCGAGCGCGATGAGGGCGCCGGCCGAGATGGCCCGCTTGTCGATGAAGGCGACGGTCTTCACCTCGCTGTTCAGGAGGGCGTCGCGGATGACCACCGCCGCGTCGACGCGGCCCCCGAACGTGTTGATGTCGAGGATGACGGCCGCCGCCTTCGTCTCCTTTGCCTGGTCCAGTACCCGCTCGACGAACGGCGCCAGGCCGAGGTCGATGATGCCCTCGATGGGCAGCACGTAGACGTGCGGCGCCTGGGCAGGCGCCGGCCGCCCGCCGAGCAGGGCGACGAGCCCCAGCGCGACGGCGACCAGGATGCGGCGGATCGGGTGACGTGGCATCGACAGGGCCCCCGGGATTGCGGTCACACTACCACGCGGGGCGGCCATCCGCGCAGGCCCTGGCTCAGTCGCCGCCGCCGAGCGCCAGCCGCCAGCACCCGACGACGGTCAGCGCGACCCCCGCCAGCAGGAGCCCCTGCAGGAGGGTCCCCGGGGGGCGACGGATCGGCGCTCCCGCCAGCCCGAGCACCGCACCGCCGAGGAGCCCGAAGCCGTGGGCCAGCACGTCGCTGGACGCGCGGCCCGCGCCGAGCATGGCGAGGAGCAGGACGGCGGTGACGAGGACGGTCCACGGCCGTCGCGGCCTGCCCTCCGGTGCAGCCGCCGGGAAGAGCCGCAGGACCGCCAGGAGCCCGATCGCGCCGAAGCCGGCCGTCGACGCTCCGACCGCCACGTGCTCCGGCGCGTGCACGAGCGCCGCGAGGACATTGCCCGCCACCCCGGCCAGGAGCACCAGCGCCAGCGCGAGCCCCGCTCCCAGGCGCTGCACGAGGGCCGGCAGCAGGGCCACGATGGCCACCGCGTTGCCCGCGACGTGGAGCCCATCCACGTGGAGGGTGAGCGCCGTCACGGCGCGCCACGGCTCCCGCTCGAGCAGCAGGCCGGCGGCCGCGGCGCCCCGCTCGAACCACGGCGAGCCGGCCACCGGGCGCCCGGTGACCGCGAAGAATCCGGCGAGGCCAGCCGCGACGACCATGCCGGTGCCCCAGGGAGCCGCGGCCGGCTCGGCGGGGGCCGCCGGCTCGTCGGCGTGGTCCTCGTCGTCGTAGGCGTCGAGCGCGGCCCCGGCCCGCGTGGCCTCCGAGTCGGCGACGACGACGGCCCAGCCACCGTCGACGGCGTCCAGGCGATGACCGATCCCGGCCGCCGCCAGGACGAGGCTCCACTCCTCGGCGCGGCGCGCGGACCCCGTCTCCCGGATCACCGTCTCCATCCCGGCTCCATCCCCGGGCGTCGCGATTGCACGCGGCTCCCGAAGAGAACACGTACACCGAGGAGGTATACCAGCACGATGCTCGCCCTCGTCCTGGCCGCCGGCTGTGCCGGAGCGTGACGGGCCGGACCGCGGGTGACCTGGTCGACGAGGCAGGCGGCCGCCTCGCCGCCCGTCACGAGACCACGCCAAGCCGCGGACGTCAGCGGGCGCCGAGCCAGCGCGCGAGGGCGTGGTCGAGCGAGATGGTGCCGGGACCGCGCACGAGGAGGAAGAGGAGGATCGAGCCCCAGACGAGGTGCTCGGGCCAGGCCTGCGGGTAGACGAACAGCTGGATCACGGCGAGCTGACCGAGGAACGGCAGCGTGGTCAGGCGCGTCGCGAGGCCGGCGAGCAGCAGCAGCGAGCCGCCGACTTCCACGGCCGTCGCCATGACGGCGGCCACCTCCGGCGGCAGCACGGGGACCTTGTACTCGTTGGCGAACAGCGCCACCGTCGATTCCCAGCTCTCCAGCTTCTGCAGCCCCGCGCGCAGGAACACGCCGACGATCGCGAGACGGAAGAGCAGTTGCAGGAGCGCCAGCGGGACTCGGTCGAGCGCGGCGAGCACGGTCTCCCCCCGCGCAGCGGTCGTCTCGGCCTTCGCAGCGGTCGGGATCATGGCGAGGCCTCCCTCGTCGTCGTGACGCTGAAGCCGACGAGCAGGCGCTCGGCGAGCAGCGCGTGGAGCGCCTGCGCGAGGTCGAACGCGGGGTCGGTGGCGAGCGCGCCCCCGGCCGACGCCGCCAGGGTCTGGCCCTCGGCGAGGGCGCGCCGGAACTCCCACGTGCTTGCGGGCAGCGCACGCATCGCCGCCTCGTCGTCGCAACGGCGGACCTCCAGCCGGACGGGGCCGGCGTCCAGGTCGGCGGCGCCGTCCCGGTCCGGCTGGTTCGCGCGCCAGATCTCGTCGATCGGCCACCGCGACCGGAGCAGGGTCACCGACGGATCGAGGCGCAGCACGAGCCGGCCGACGTCGGTTTTCGGGACGGCGGCCAGCGCCTCGGGCGCCAGCGGGGCCGCCTCGTCGGCATGGACCGCCCGGTGCAGAGCCCATTCCAGGGCGGCGATGTCCGGCAGCCACGCCAGAGCCCGGCACGGCGGGAAGCCGGCCAGGAACGCCGGAAAGCTCTCGCCGTACTCGAACAGGCACGGTCCGGTCGGCGGGTGGCGCCGGATGTAGACGTCGGCCGCGTAGCCGAAGAAGCGGCGATCGACCAGGCGGCAGACCACCGGATACGTCGACTCCAGCGCGGCCGTGAGGGTCGAGAGGACGTGGTGCCGGTAGATCGCCAGGCGCGCGGACGGCGCGAGCCCGTCGCCGGCGATCAGGGCGGCCGCCGGCGCCTCGGCTCCGTCGAGCAGGGCGGCGCGAAACGCCGCCTGCAGCTCAGCCAGCGCGGGCATCCACCGCTCCGCACGCGGACTCCATGACA
>JAICGY010000281.1 GCA_025922915.1 Candidatus Methylomirabilota bacterium
AGGCGGGCCTGCAGGCCGGGGAGCGAGTCGCCCATGTCGCCGTCGAGCTCGGCGCGCGGCACGAGGGCGGCGACGGAGTCGATGACGATGACCTCGACGGCGTTGGAGCGCACGAGCGTCTCGGCGATCTCGAGCCCCTGCTCGCCGGTGTCGGGCTGGGAGATCAGGAGCTCGTCCGTGTTGACCCCGAGCTTCTTGGCGTAGATGGGGTCGAGCGCGTGCTCGGCGTCGATGAAGGCGGCGATGCCCCCCAGGCGCTGGGCCTCGGCCACCACGTGCAGGGCGAGCGTCGTCTTGCCCGAGGACTCCGGCCCGTAGATCTCGACCACGCGCCCCCGCGGCAGCCCCCCGATGCCGAGCGCGACGTCGAGGGAGAGGGCGCCGGTGGGGATGACGGCGATCTCCTCGAGCGGGCCGCCCGCGCCCAGGCGCATGACCGAGCCCTTGCCGAACTGCCGCTCGATCTGCGAGATCGCGAGCTCGAGGGCCTGTCGCCGGTCGCTCTTCGCCTCCGCCATGCGCGCTGCTCCTTGGTCCTGGGGTGTCGGGCCACGCGTCGTCGCGTGAACGACGACGCTGGCGTGCATTCTAGGTGCGCGTGTGCGAGGGCGTCAATGTCCGGAAAGACTGACAGTGGCGAGCTCGGTGTAGCGGGCGCCCTGCGGCGACAGATCGCTGCGCATCAGCGCGAAGCGGTCCACCCGCAGCCGGCCGAGCTCCCGGTCCGCCGCCGCTGTCAGCGCGTCGGCCAGCGGGGGGTTGGGCCGCGGCTCGCGCACGCGGCCGAGCGTGACGTGGGCCGAGAACGGCCGGCCCTCGGGCGCGAAGCCCAGCGGGGCGAGCGCGGCCTCCAGCCGGCCGGCGAGCGCCGCGGCCTCGGCGTGGCCGCCCCCGGCGCCCGCCCACAGGACGCGCGGCCGCGTCGCCGACGGGAAGGCGCCGAGGCCCGCGAGGACGAGGTCGAACGGCGGGCCCGCCGCGCCATCGAGCGCCGCCCGGACGGCGTCGAGCCGGGCGGGGTCGACGGCGCCGAGGAACTTGAGGGTGAGGTGGAGGTTCGCGGTGGCGACCCAGGCGACGTTCCGGGCCAGCGGGCGCAGCCGGTCGACCTCCGCGGCCAGACGGGCGCGGAGGTCGTCCGGCAGGAGGATCGCCACGAAGGCCCGGACGGTCGCTATCGAGGCCGTTCCAGCGCGCGCAGCAGCCGCTCCACCCGCTCGCGGCGGGCCGGGTCCGTCTCCAGCGAGAGGGCGGTCCTCAGATCCTCGAGGGCGCCCGCGCGGTCGCCGTCCAGCTCGCGCAGCATCGCGCGCGAGACCAGGGTGCGGACGTCGACCTCCGTCGCGGTGCCGGGCAGCGACGCGGACGGCGAGGCCGGCGGTGTCGCGGCCACGGTGGAGGGTGGCGGCAGCGGCGGCGCCGCCGTCGCCGTGCCCGGCGCCGGCGGGGGCGCGGTGGTGCCTTCCAGCGTCGGGACACCCTGGGGCACCCGCTGGGCCGTGACCATCGCGGGCTCGAGCCCCGCGGTCCGACGCATCGCGGCCTGCATCCAGGAGTCGGGCGCCAGATCGATCGCGTGCAGCCAGTCCCTCAGCGCCGGCTCGGACTGGCCGGCCATGGCGCGCACGCTGCCGCGGTTGAACCACGCCTGGACGTACGTGGGCTGCAGCTCGATGGCGCGCGTGTAGTCGTCGATGGCGAGCCCGTGGTGTCCGAGCGCGAGCAGCGCGTTGGCGCGGTCGAAGTAGATCTCGGGATCGCGCGGGGCGAGGGCGATGGCGGTGTTGTAGGCCTCGAGTGCCCGGTCGACGTACCCGAGGCGGACGCGCGTCACGCCGAGGTTGGTCCACGCCGCCGCCGAGCGCGGATACTCGCGCACGGCCTCCTCGAACTCGTCGGCGGCGAACAGGTACTGGCCGGTCCGGTAGAAGTGGACTCCCTCCTCGAAGGAGGACGTCGGGGTGGCGCAGCCGGTCACCACGAGCGCAGCGAGCGGGGCGAGGATGGTCAAGCGCTTGCGCAGATGCATGGTCATTCGCCTCCCACGCGCCTGCGCAGCATATCGAGTGCCATCTGCGCGGACAGCGCCTTCACCGCCGCCCGCCCGCCGGTGAAGAGGAAGCGTCGCGTCTCCACGCCGTCCGGCACGGCGACGCCGATGAACACGGTGCCGACCGGCTTCGACGCCGAGCCCCCGTCCGGCCCGGCGATGCCCGTGATGGAGAGCCCGCAGGCCGTGCCCGAGCGCGCGCACACGCCGCGCACCATGGCCTCCGCGCACGGGGCGCTCACGGCGCCGTGGGTCCGGAGAACCTCCTCCGGGACGCCGAGGAGGTCCTGCTTGGCGCGGTTGGAGTAGACGACAACGCCGCGCTCGAAGAACGTCGACGAGCCGGGCACGCTCGTGAGCCGGTGGCCGACGAGCCCGCCCGTGCACGACTCGGCCACCGCGAGCGTGAGCCGTCGCCGCACCAGGCGCCGCCCGACCACCCGCTCGAGCGTCTCGTCGTCGCACCCGTAGCAGTCCTCGCCGAGCCGGGCGCGCACGTCGGCCTCGGCCGCCGCCAGCGTGGCGGCGGCCGCCTCGAGCGTGGCGCCCCGGGCCCGCAGCCGGGCCCACACCTCGCCGTCGACGGCGACGACCGCGACGGTGACGTCGCTCGCCTCGCCCGCCAGCCACGGCGTCAGCCGCTCCTCGACGGCGGCGAGCGTCACCCCGGCCGTGCGGAGCGTCCGGACGGCGACGGCCGCGCGCCCGGCGCCGCCCCTGCGAGCCATCGCCGTCAGCTCCGCGAGCACCGGCGGGCCCGGGCGCCCGATGACGACGTAGGTCGCGTCGGGCGTCTCCAGGCTCCAGGCCATCTCCCCGTCGCCGGGCCAGACGGCGGCCCCCTGGGGCAACAGCGCCAGCCGCTCCTCCCGCCGCGGCAGCGGGCGGTCGCGCCGCCGGTGGGCCTCCTCGAGCGCCGCCAGCATGCGGTCGTGCAGGACGAGCCGGGCGCCCGTCAGCCGCGCCACCGTGCGCCGGGCCACGTCGGCGGCCGAGACCCCGGCGCCCGTGACGATGACGGTGAGCAGCCCGCGCGCGGCGAGCGCGCGCTCGAGCGCGGCCTCGTCCTCGTCCACGACCATGCGGGCCTCCAGGGGGACGCCGGCGGCGGCCAGCGCCGCCGTGACGGCGGCCTCCTCGTCGGCGGCCAGCGGCGCCCCGATCGCGACGAGCCGCGCCGCCGTCAGACCCACGCCATCATCCTCAGGAGCGCCACGCCGAGCAGCGCGTAGAGGCCGGCGACCAGGTCGTCCAGCATGACGCCGGCGCCACCGCGCACGCGCTGAAGGGTGTTCGCCGGGAAGGGCTTGACGACGTCGAACAGCCGGAAGAGCAGGAAGCCCGCCGCGAGCGCCCCCGGAGTGAGCGGCGCCGCCGCGACCGCGAGCATCATGCCCGCCACCTCGTCGACGACGATCGCGCCCGGGTCCTTGCCCCCGATCACCGGCTCCGCCTCGTGCGACGCCCAGGTGCCGACCGCCACCACGAGGACGAGGGCGACCAGCCGCGCGAGGGGCGCGGGCTGGGCGAGCCAGAGGGCGACGGCCACCACGGCGCTCGCCACCGTGCCCGGGGCGACGGGCGCGCGCCCCACGCCGGCCAGCGTCGCCACCGCGACCGCCGCCCGCTCGCGCGCGGTCGGGTGACTACGCGCGCTCGCCGACCAGCTCGTACCCCTCGACCTCGAGCACGCGGACGCGGGTGAAGCGGCCCGGGCTGACCCCGTCGCGGTCGCGCACGTAGACCACGCCGTCGATCTCGGGGGCCTGGCCCGCGGTGCGGCCCTCCCACGCGAACGCGGGATCCTGGCTCGGCCCGTCCACCAGCACGTCGACCACGCGGCCGACCAGCTTGGCGCCTCGCTCCCACGCGATCGCGTCCTGGGCCTCCTGCACGCGCGCGGCGCGCTCGGCGGCGGTTTCGGGATCGACCTGCCCCGGGAAGGACGGCGAGGGCGTGCCCGCCTCCGGCGAGTAGGTGAAGACGCCGAGCCGGTCGAAGCGCACCTCGTCGACGAAGTCCAGCAGGCGCTCGAACGCGGCCTCGGTCTCGCCGGGAAAGCCCACGAGCACCGTCGTGCGGACGGTGACGTCGGGGATCGCGGCCCGGAAGGCGGCGACGACGTCCTTCATCCGGCGCGCGGTCACCGCCCGCCGCATCGACCGCAAGATGGCGTCGTCGGCGTGCTGCACCGGCATGTCGACGTACGGCACCACGCGGGCGCTCGCCCACTTGTCGAGCAGCCGGTCGTTGACGTGCGCGGGGTGCAGGTACATCGGCCGGATCCACGGCATCCGCGTCTGGCCGAGCGCCAGGAGGAGATCGCCGACGTCGCCGTTGCCGGGCAGGTCGCGCCCGTAGGCGAGCGTGTCCTGCGAGACGAGGATCGCCTCCTGGATTCCCCGGGCGGCCAGCCTTTCCACCTCGCGCACGACGTCGGCGAGCGGGCGGCTGCGATGCCGGCCGCGGAAGGAGGGGATCGCGCAGAAGGTGCAGCCCATGTCGCACCCCTCGGCGATCTTCACGTAGGCGTACGGCACCCGCGCCGTGACCAGCCGCGGCGTCGTCGCGTCGTAGAGGTAGCCGGGGGGAGCCGCGCTGGCCCAGTCGTGCCGCGCCGCGGCCTGCTGCACGAGGTCGACGATGGCCGGCAGGTTCGAGGTGCCGAGGATCCCGTCGACCTCGGGCAGCTCCCGGAGGATCTCGCTGCCGTAGCGCTGCGTCAGGCAGCCCGTCACGATGAGCGCCCGGCAGCGGCCGCGCTCCTTGAGCCGCGCCAGCTCGAGGATGGTCGTGACCGACTCCTCGCGGGCCCGGTCGATGAAGGCGCAGGTGTTCACCACCAGGCACTCGGCGTCCTCCGCCCGCTCCGCGATCGGGATGCCGGCCGCGCTCAGGTGCCCGAGCATGAGCTCGGAGTCCACCTGGTTCTTGGGGCAGCCGAGGGTGGTGAGGTGGACCTTCACGTCGACCGGTAGTTCGTGAACTGCAGCGCGATGCCGAGGTCGCGCTCGCGCAGGAGCGCGATCACCTTCTGCAGGTCATCGCGGTTCTTGCCGGTCACGCGGACCTGGTCCTCCTGGATCGACGCCTGGACCTTGAGCTTCGTGTCCTTGACGAGGCGGACGATCTCGCGCGCCTTGTCGATCGGGATGCCCTGCTGGAGCGTGATCGTCTGCTTGAGCGCGCCGCCCGCGCCCGTCTCGACCTTGCCGTAGGACAGGGC
>JAICGY010000282.1 GCA_025922915.1 Candidatus Methylomirabilota bacterium
CGCAAGTCAGTGCGGAGATGGTGGATATCCTCGACCTCGACATGGGACCATGGCAGGAAGAAGACGTTCGCTCGCACATTCACGCCGTAAGGGAATGGCACGGAGGCACGACCGCCGATCCGCGCGCTCTGCCACGTCCAGGTGTGCGTGAGGGCCTTCACGTTGGGCGGGATGTCACCGGTAAACCCCAGCTCGTCGGAGGCGCCAAATGCCTCATACTCCTCGCGCCACCATTGATATCCACCGAGTAGGTCAAGGAAGCCGTGCCGCCCTTCGAAGTCGCGCCATTGATAGACGCGGACACCGACATTCAGATTGGCGAAATAGAGGTCACCGTCGTCCACGGACGACCGAGTTCTGGAGAACGTGAATGCCGAGGCGAAATCCTCATCGATGAACTTGCCATTGTCCATCGTGCCTATTCCACCCGCCACCGTGACCACGAAGAGTCGTCTGAGCACCAGGTCGGCGTCCAGGGTCGCGACATTCGAATCGACGTCTTTGAAGCGCAGACGGGAGCCTCCGGTGACGGGTGGCACCACCAGGACCGGGAACTCGTGCTGCCATAGGGACTCACCATTGCTGATCCAGACGCCAGCCCCAATGGACGCGGACCAGTCCGGTCCGACGATCTCCTGGCGCTGCTCCTGGGCGGACACGACGGATGCGAACGTGAGGACACCAATCAATCCGGACGCCAGGATCAGTCGCCGCATATGGCCTCCGCATGAATGGGGATGCAATGGACGGGGATCGCCGGGACCGTAGCGCAAACTATAAATGGTGTCAATGATTCCGTTCCATCATCCGTTCGACTGGGCGGCGGCGACCCGGGCGCAGGCGCGTCAGGTGGCTCCGGGCACCGTGGCGCGCGTCACGAGCGCGCGCGCCTCGGCCTGCACGCGCTCCAGGTGCGCGGGCCCCTGGAAGCTCTCGGCGTAGACCTTGTACACGTCCTCGGTTCCCGACGGCCGCACGGCGAACCAGGCGCTCGGCGCGATCACCTTCAGCCCGCCGATCGGCGCGCCGTTGCCGGGCGCCTCGGTCAGCACCGCCTGCACGGGCTCGCCGCCGAGATCCCGGGCCCCGAGCCGCTCGGGGGTGAGACGCTTGAGCGCGGCCTTCTCGTCGGCGGTGGCCGGCACGTCGAGCCGGACGTAGGCGGGCTCGCCGAGGGCCTCCGTGAGCGCGCGGTAGAGCTCGCCCGGGTCGCGGCCGGTGTGGGCCATCATCTCGCCGGCGAGGAGCCCCAGGATGATGCCGTCCTTGTCGGTGGTCCAGACGCTGCCGTCCTGCCGGAGGAACGCGGCGCCGGCGCTCTCCTCGCCCCCGAAGCCCAGGGAGCCGTCGAGGAGGCCCGGCACGAACCACTTGAAGCCGACGGGCACCTCGACGAGACGCCGGCCCAGCCGCGCCGCCACCCGGTCGATGAGCCCGCTGCTCACGATCGTCTTGCCCACCGCCGCGTCGCTCCGCCAGCGCGGGCGCCGGCGGAAGAGATAGTCGATGGCGACGGCGAGGTAGTGGTTGGGGTTCAGGAGGCCCGCGCTGCGGCACACGATGCCGTGGCGGTCGCAGTCCGCGTCGTTGCCGATGGCGACGTCGAACCGCTCCTTGAGCGCGATGAGCCCGGCCATGGCCCAGGGCGACGAGCAGTCCATGCGCACCTTGCCGTCGTGGTCGACGGGCACGAAGCGGAACGTCGGGTCGATCTCGCGGTTGACGACGGTGAGGTCCAGCCGGCAGCGCTCCGCGATCGCCAGCCAGTACGCGACGCTCGCCCCGCCCAGCGGATCGACGCCCAGGCGGACCCCGCTGCCGCGGACCGCGTCGAGGTCCACCACGGCGGCGAGGTCCTTCACGTACGCGCCCACGTGGTCGTGCGGCCGCACGATCGAGGCCGCGCGGGCGCGCTCGTACGGCACGCGTCGCACGTCGCGCAGGTCGTCGGCCAGCAGCGCGTTGGCGCGCGCCTCGATCCCGCCGGTGACGTCGGTGTCGGCGGGCCCGCCGTGGGGCGGGTTGTACTTGAAGCCCCCGTCCTCCGGAGGATTGTGCGAGGGCGTCACCACGATGCCGTCGGCGAGGCCGCGCCGCCGGCCCCGGTTGTGGGCGAGGATGGCGTGGGAGACGACGGGGGTCGGCGTGTAGCCGCCCTCGGCGTCGAGCATCACCGGCACGCCGTGGGCGACGAGGACCTCGAGCGCGCTGGCGGCGGCCGGCTCCGAGAGGGCGTGCGTGTCCACGCCGAGGAACAGCGGGCCGTCGATGCCGAGGGCCGCCCGGTGCTCGCAGATGGCCTGGGTCGTGGCCAGGATGTGCGCCTCGTTGAAGCTGGCGCGCAGCGCGGAGCCCCGGTGCCCCGAGGTGCCGAAGGCGACCCGCTGCGCGGCCACGCCGGGCTCGGGACGGCGCGTGTAGTAGGCGGTGACGAGCCGGGGCACGTTGACGAGCATCCACGGCTCGGGCGGGCGGCCGGCGTACGGGCTCACGTCCATCGCCGTGATTGTCCCACGCGCGATGCGACCTCAGCCGCGCGCGCCGCGAGCCGGGGTCACCGGGCGCGCAGGCTCGTCTGGAAGCGCTCGGGGCTCTGCTCGAACGTCTCCCGGCACTCCGGGCAGTCGAAGTAATACGTGCGGTCCCGGTACACGGCGCGCTCCCCGGTCTGCCCCGGATCCACGCTCGCGCCGCACACCGGATCCCGGTCCGAGGCCCCCGCCGGCGGGCCGCCCGCCTCGCGGGAGCCCGCGGCCGCCGGTGCCTGCCCCAGCGCGCCCGGCGCCACGAGGGGCGCGTCGCCGCTGGGACGGGGGCCGGACGCCGGCCAGATGCCGGTGCGACCCACGTCGTCCCGTCGCCCCCGACCGCCCCCCGGCTCGCCGCGCTCGCGTCGCTCGTCCTGCTCTTCACTCTCCATCACACACCTCGCTGTCGCGGCCCCGGGGACCGCCGGAAAACTCCGGTTGACATGCATCGGGAGTGCCGGCAGGGGCCGCGATCGGTCCCGCGGGCGACGGCGGACGGGGGCGCGGGGGGCGCCGGGAGGCATAATGGAGCCGACGCGGACCGCAGGGGGATCGCGCGGCACCGCGCGGCCCGGGAGCCGCGCGCGGGGAGGGAAGCCGATGAGCACGGTGCCGTTCGACGAGCGCGTGGCCGCCGAGCTGCTGCGGTACGCCCGCATGGTCGTCGCCCGCGGGTACGTCCACAACTCGCTGGGCAACATCGCCATCCGGGTGGCGTGCCCAGGCTTCGAGCACGGCGTGGCGTACACCAAGCACGCCGAGATCTCGCTGGAGGAGATGACGATCGACAACGTGGTCGTCACCGACATCCCCACCCCGACGCTGCTCCACGGCACCGTTACCACGAGCGTCGGCCACAACCTGAACCGCGAGATCCTGCGCCTCCGCCCGGACATCCATGCCGTCATCCACGCCCACCACGACGAGACGATCGCGCTCTTCGCGGCCGGCGCCAAGGCGCTTCGCGTGCTCTCCCTCGAGTTCCCGTACGTCATGGCGAAGCCGCCCCACGTCCTGCCCTCGCACCTGGACGTCGAGAACGACGTGGCGCCGATCCGGGACTTCATCGCGCACACGAACGCCCTCGTCATGGAGAATCACGGCGTCACGACGCTGGGGCGCACGATCTCCGAGGCGTACCACCGGCTCAACACGCTGACCTCGGAGGTGCGGCGCAACATCCTGGTCCGCCAGCTGGCCGCCGTGGAGGGCGTCGAGCCGCACTACCTCGCGCAGGACGCGGTCGAGTGGATGTACGGCCACGCGGAGAGCGTCATCTACCCGTCGCGGGACACCACGCGGCGACCCGCCGGCGGCGACCGCCGGGCGTGACCGGGCGCCCCGTCAGCGCGCGTCGCGGCGGCCGGCGGCATCGTCGGTGTCATCGTCGTCCCGGAGCGACGCGGGCTCACGCGGGTAGACGCGCAGCACGTCCCAGCGCCCGAGCCGGACCTCGCCCGCCGGCGCGCCGCGGGCCTTGCCGACATCCCGCACCCGGCAGACGTGCACCTCGACCTTCCCGCGCCGGTCACGCGCCTTCGAGTGCCAGGCGGCGAGCTGCGCCGCCGCCCCCAGCACCGCGGCCGGCAGGACGTCCAGCCGCTCGGGGTTGCGCACGACCACGTGGCTGCCCGGCACCCCGGCGACGTGCAGCCACACGTCGTCGGGCGCGGCCACGTCGAAGGTCAGCCGATCGTTCTCGGCGTCACCGCGGCCGACGAGCACCTCGTAGCCGTCGACGACGAGCGTGCGGTAGGCGCGCCCCTTGCTGGCCACGTCGCCGCGCCGGTCATCGCGTCAGGGCGAACTTCTGGAAGGTGTGGCAGCCGTCGGGGACGAGGCCGCGGCTGACCGCGAACGTCCACGTCACCTCGCTCACGTAGACGTCGCCCCGGGAGTCCACCGCGAGGCCGTGCGGCGCCGCGAAGCTGCCCGGCGCCGTCGCCTCGGGGCCACCCCACCGGGCGAGGACACGCCCGTCGCGGTCGTAGATGCTCACCCGGCCGTGGCGCGCCTGCTCCATGCGTCCGTGCCGGCGCGACGTCTGGCCGACGTGCCACCAGAGCTCCGAGACGTGCGCCCACCCCTGCGCGTCGAAGACCAGGTGCGTCGGGCGCTGGGTGTCCGTCCACTCCGCGAGGTACTCGCCGTCGGGGCTGAAGATCTGGATGCGGTCGTTCTCCCGGTCGCACACGAAGACGCGCCCGTCGCGGTCGACGGCGATGCCATGGGGCAGGTAGAACTGCCCGGGGCCGGTGCCCGGCACGCCCCACGACTGCTTGAGCTCGCCGGTGGGCGAGAAGCGATGCACGCGGCAGTTGCCGTAGCCGTCGGACACGTAGAGATCGCCCCGGGGCCCCACCGCCAGGTTGGTGGGACGGTTGAACGGCCCCGCGGGCCGGGTGATCGTCATGTAGTCCTGCCCGTCGTAGCCGGTCGCGGAGGGCGTGTTCAGCGTGCCGAGCGTGGCCAGCAGCTTGCCCTCGGGCGTGAACTGCCGGACGGTGTGATTGCCGTCGTCCGTGCACCAGACGGTGCCGTCCGGCGCGATCGTGATGCCGTGCGTGCGGTAGGTGAAGTCGCCGGCGCCCCACGAGCGGATGAACCGGCCGTTGCGGTCGTACACGATGATCGGATGATCGCCGCGGCAGATCAGGAAGACGCGGTCCTCGCCATCGACCGCCACGCCGGCCACGTCGCGATGCACGTAGCCCGGCGGCAGCTGCTCCCAGCCCTCGACGACCTC
>JAICGY010000283.1 GCA_025922915.1 Candidatus Methylomirabilota bacterium
AGAGGCCCACGAACGACGCGAACGCCGGGTCGGGCACGTTGCCCTCCACGACGGTGCCGCCGAGGGGATTGGGGCGGTCGAGAACGACGACGGCCACGCCCGCCCGGGCGCAGGCCTCCATCGTGAGCGCCATCGTCCAGATGAACGTATAGTAGCGGGCGCCGACGTCCTGCAGGTCCACCACGACGGCGTCGAGCCCCCGGAGCATGCCGGCGTCCGGGGCCCGGCGGGCGCCGTACAGGCTGTGCACGGGCAGCCCGGTCACCGGGTCCCGCGCCCTCGCCACGTGGGCGTGGTCCTGCGCGGCCCCCCACACCCCGTGCTCGGGAGCGAAGAGCGCCACGAGGCGGACACCGGGCGCGTCGGCGAGCAGCGGCGCGGCGTGCTCGAGCCGCCCGTCGACCGACGCCTGGTGGGCGAGGAGCGCCACGCGGCGGCCGCGAAGGGCCCGGAGACGGTCGTGGACGAGCACCTCGAGGCCGGTCCGGACGCGCGGCACCGGGCGAGTGTAGCGCACGCGGTGCTACGATGGCGCGCCATGGCTGCGCGCGTGCGCTACGAGCGGTTGCCCACCGAGCGCGTCAATCCCGCGAGCCGCGCGCTCGATCGTCTCGCGCCGCGCGCGATCGCATCCCTCATGAACCGGGAGGACCGCCGGGCCGCGGCCGCGGTGGATCGTGCGGGGCCGGCGATCGCGCGCGCCGTCGCGCTGATCGCCCCGGCGCTGCGCGGGGGCGGGCGGCTGTTCTTCGTGGGCGCCGGCACCAGCGGCCGCCTGGGAGTGCTCGAGGCGGCGGAGTGCCCCCCGACAGTCGGCACGCGCCCCTCCCAGGTGCAGGCCATCATGGCGGGCGGGCGGGGCGCGGTGTTCCGGTCGCGCGAGGGCGCCGAGGACGACGAGCGTGCCGGCGCGCGCGCCGTCCGCGCGCGGGCGCGTGGGGGGGACGTGGTGGTCGGCGTGACGGCCAGCGGCGTGACCCCGTTCGTGCGCGGTGCCCTGGCCGCGGCGCGCGCCAGGGGCCTGGCCACGATCCTGGTCGCCTGCGCCGGGGCAGGGCACGGCGGCGAGCGTGCCCGGGCCGACGTCGTGATCGCCGTGGCGCCCGGGCCCGAGGTGCTCGCCGGCTCGACGCGCCTGAAGGCGGGCACGGCCACCAAGCTCGTCCTCAACACGCTCACGACGGCCAGCATGGTGCGACTCGGCAAGGTGCACGGCAACCGCATGGTGGACCTGCAGCCGCGCTCCGCGAAGCTGCGGGCGCGGGCGGAGCGCCTCGTCGCCGAGATCGCCGGGGTGCCGGCCGACGCCGCGCGGCGCGCCCTCGCCCAGACCGGCGGCCACGTCCGTCTCGCGGTCCTCGTCGCCCGCGCGCGCATCACGCCCGTCGCGGCCCGGCGCGCGCTGCGGGAGCACGGGGGCTCCCTTCGCGCCGCCCTCGAGACGCTGGAGCGCGGACGCCGTCGCGCCCGCCCGTAGCCGCGGCACGCGGCTTGCTGCGCATCGTGGCATGGTGATCGTCCGCTGCGCCTGGCATCGTCGCTATCACGGTCGCGCGCGCTGCCTCGGCATCGCCTCGTGGCGGGGCGCCGGGGTCCAGTTCACGGACGGAATCTGCCCGGAATGTGCAGTCCGGGTGCGAGCCGAGTTCGCCTCGCTGCGTCGTCCGGCGTCCCCGCCGCGCTCCTCGCCGCACCAGTGGGCGCCGGCGGCGCTCGTGGTCGGTCTGCCCCTGGCACTGGGCATCGTCCTCGCCGCGGCACCCACCCACGAGCCGCCGCCGCTGCCCCGAGGTTCCTGGGAGGTGGCGAGCGTGATCCCGCGCCCGGTCGGCCCCGCCGCCCCCGTGCCGGCCACATCGACGGTGCGGCGGTCGCGCGCGCGCGTCGAGCCGGCCGTGGCGTCCGGCACGGTCGCGGCCGCGGTGACGCCGCGGCCTTCCCGCCGCGGCGGGGACCGCGCCCGGCCGCTCGCGCGCGAGGACGGCCGGCAGGCGCGTCTGCAGGCGCCCTGAAGGTCCTGTCGCCAGAGGCGCCGCCGGCGCCGTCGCGGGCCGCACCTTCCGCCCGGCTTCCGCCCACCGTCTCCAGTTCGTCCACGGTCCTCGCCCGCGCCGCCGTCACGGCGCGGGGCCCGGCGAGTTGCGGGTGGTGCGCGGGTGTGCTGTCATGGGGCTCCCCGCGCGGGGACTTCCGGACGCTCCAGGAGGCGGTGCATGCGGCTCGCGGGCAAGGTCGCGATCGTGACGGGCGGGGGCAGCGGCATCGGGCGCGGGATCGTCCTCGCGATGGCGCGCGAGGGCGCCGACATCGCGATCCCCGACATCCAGGTGCTCAACGCCGAGAAGGTCGCCGACGAGGTGAAGGGCCTCGGCCGCCGCGTGCTGGCGATGAAGACGGACGTGACGAGCTCCGCCGACGTCAAGGCGATGATCGAGCGCACCCGCGAGAGCCTGGGGCGGATCGACGTCCTCGTGAACAACGCGGGCATGGCGGCGCCGCCCGGCATGCCATTCACCAACAACACCGAGGAGGACTGGGACCGCGCCTTCGCGGTGAACACCAAGTCGGTCTTCCTGACCTGCAAGGCGATCGCGCCCTATTTCATCGAGCGCCGGGGCGGGCGGATCGTCAACATCGCGTCGATCGCCGGGCCGCTCGCCGCCGCCACCATGCCCGCCTACAGCGTGGCGAAGCAGGGCGTGATCACGTTCACGCGGGTGGTGGCCCGCGAGCTGGCGCCGCACGGCGTCACCGTCAACGCGATCTGCCCCGGAGTGCTCTACACGGAGTTCTGGCAGAAGCTGGCCGCGCACATCGCCGAGACGAACCCCGCCTTCAAGGGCATGTCGCCGCGGCAGGTGTTCGAGAAGCGGGTCGCCGACATCGTCCCCATGAAGTGCGAGCAGACGCCCGAGGACATCGGCTGGGCCGCGGTCTTCCTGGCCTCGGACGAGGCCCGGTATGTGACGGGGCAGGCCCTCATGGTCGATGGCGGCTGCGTGATGCACTGACGGGGCGATGAACACCACCTACCTGCGACGTCTCGTCGGAGGGGGTCCCGGCGACCCCCTCCGAAGCCTCCCCGGAGAGCGCGGGCGGAGCCCGCGCTCGGCGTGGAACGCCCTGCGCGCGGCGGCGACCTCCCGCGCCGAGGACCATCCATGAACTTCGACTTCGGCGAGAGGGAGGAGGCGTTCCGGAAGGAGGTGCGGGCGTGGCTGGAGACGCACCTGCCGGAAGATCTGCGGGGGCGGGCGTTCGCGGCGTCGCGGGCGGACGTGAACGAGGTGCGGCGGCTGCGCGCGTGGCAGAAGACGATGCACGAGGCGGGCTACGTGGGGATGGACTGGCCCCGCGAGTTCGGCGGGCGCGGCGCGACCCTGGTGGAGCAGATCATCCTCTTCCAGGAGATGGCGCGGGCCGAGTCGCCCCAGCTGGTGAACCGCGGCGGAGTCTCGATGCTCGGGCCGACCCTCATGAAGCACGGCACGCCGGCCCAGCAGAAGCGGTTCCTCCGCAACATCCTGACCGCCGACGAGCTGTGGTGCCAGGGGTTCTCCGAGCCGAACGCCGGCTCCGACCTCGCGAACCTCCAGACGCGCGCGGTGCGCAACGGCGACCACTTCGTGGTCACCGGGCAGAAGGTCTGGACGTCGATGGCCCACGTGGCCGACTGGTGCTTCCTGCTCGTGCGGACGGATCCGGCGGCACCCCGGCACAAGGGGATCAGCTTCCTGCTCGTCGACATGCGATCGCCGGGCATCGCCATCCGCCCCCTCCGCCAGATCACCGGCGAGGCGGAGTTCAACGAGGTCTTCTTCGACGGCGTGCGGGTCCCGGCCGAGAACCTCGTGGGCCGGCTCCACGAGGGCTGGGCCGTCGCGATCACCACGCTCGCCTACGAGCGCGACCTCCTGACCTTCATCCGGCACATCTCCTTGCGCAACGCGCTGCACCGGCTCGTCCGGCTGGTGCGCGAGCAGGGCAAGGGAGGCGACCGCCTCGTGCGCCAGAAGATCGCCGAGCTCTGGATCGGCGAGCGGGCGCTCGAGCTCAACGGCTACCGCAGCCTGACGCGGATCCTCCGGGGTGGCCAGCCGGGGCCGGAGGGCTCGACGTCCAAGCTCTTCTGGAGCCAGCTCGACCAGGAGCTGGCCCTCACCGCGACCCAGGTCGTCGGGCCCTACTCGCAGATCGCCCACGGCTCCGCCTGGGCGCCCGACGACGGCCAGTGGGAGTTCTACGAGCTGCTCGCGCGCGGAAGCGGGATCCGGGCGGGGACGTCCGAGATCCTCCGCAACATCCTGGGCGAGCGCGTGCTGGGCCTGCCGAAGGACTGAGGGAGAGCCATGAGCGACCTGCTCTACGAGGTGAAGGACAAGATCGCCACGATCACGCTGAACCGGCCCGACAAGCTCAACGCGTTCACCGGCCCGATGATCGACGCGTGGGCGCGGGCGCTGGCGGACGCGCAGGCCGATGCGAGCGTGAACGTCATCGTCGTCACCGGGGCCGGGCGCGCCTTCTGCTCGGGCGGCGACGTCGGCCGCATGGGCGAGGGCGAGCCGACGCCGCTCGACCACAAGAACCAGCTGTGGGAGAACATCCACCGCGTCCCGAAGACGCTGGAGGCGGTCGACAAGCCGGTGATCGCCATGGTCAACGGCCTCGCCGTCGGCGCCGGCATGGGCATGTGCGTCATGTGCGACGTGCGCGTCGCCGCGGAGTCGGCGCGGTTCTCGACAGGGTACGTGCGCGTCGGGCTCGTCCCGGGCGACGGCGACACGTACTTCCTGCCGCGGCTGGTGGGCGCGGCCAAGGCGCTCGAGCTGCTGTGGACCGCCGACTTCATCGAGGCCCCGGAGGCGCACCGGCTGGGCATCGTCCAGCGCGTGGTGCCGGACGCCGAGCTGCGCGACGCGACCTACGCCTTCGCCCGCCAGATCGCCGACGGCCCGCAGATCCCCGTCCGCATGATCAAGCGCCTCGTCTACCAGAGCCTCCGGCTCGACCTCCGGACGCACCTCGACCTCGTGTCCTCGCACATGGCCGTGGTGCGCCAGACCGCGGACCACAAGGAGGGCGTGGCCGCGTTCAAGGAGAAGCGCCCCGCGCGGTTCCAGGGCCGCTGAGCGGCGCGGGGCGGCCGGAGCCGGGGCTCGTCCCCCGGCGACCACGCTGCCGCACGATCCGCTTCGCGCAGTCAGCGAGCCACGATGGGGGTGGGCGCACCGACGACGCCCAGAAGCCACGGGTCGCCGGGGGGCGAGCCC
>JAICGY010000284.1 GCA_025922915.1 Candidatus Methylomirabilota bacterium
CCCGGCCGGCGCCGTGCTGCGCGTGGTGCGCGACTTCTCCTATCCCCTGGGCGTCGGCTCCTACAACCGCTATCCGCTGCCCCTGCGCGTGTTCGTGGCCCGCGTCGAGACGCGCGCCGACCGGCTCGAGGTCCACGCCGACGTCGAGCGCATCGAGCGGTTCGCCCGCGAGTACCGGATCGTGACCGAGCCCCTCCCCGCCCGCCTCGCGCAGAAGGACGCCGTGCAGCCCGTCTGCCGCTACGTGGTGCTCGACGCCGGCGGCGCGGTGGTGCGAGCGGGCACGGCGCCGGTGACGCCGCCCGGCGTGTTCGCGGTGCCGCTCGACGGGCTGGCCCGGCCGCTCACCGCGCTCGTGGCGCCGGCCGTCGGCGGCAACCTGACGAACGCGCACGTCCAGGCCATCCGCGTCGAATGACGCGTGGAAGCCGCTTGCAATGACGCGGGTTCCTGAGGCAAGGTAGCGCCCCGTGGACACCCTCCTCACGCAGATCCTCAACTCCCTCTTCTACGCCTCGACGCTCTTCCTGATCGCCTCCGGCCTCTCGCTCGTCTACGGCGTGATGCGCATCGTCAACATGGCGCACGGCAACCTGTACGCCTTCGGCGCCTACGTGGCGGCCTGGGCCGTCGGGCTGGCGGCCAGCACGCTGCACTGGAGCCTGCTCTTCATCGTCCTCCTCGTCGGCGCGCTCGCCGCCGCCGCCGTCGGCGCCCTCCTGGAGCCGACGCTCCTGCGTCCGCTCTACCGCCGCCCCGAGGAGTACCAGCTCCTCATGACGTTCGGGCTCCTGCTGATCCTCGAGGACGTCATGCGGCTCGTGTGGGGGCCCCACCCGCTCACGGCGAGCGCGCTCTCGGACGCGCTGGGCAGCATCTCGTTCATGGGCGTCACCTATCCCGGATACAACCTCTTCGTGATCGCCGTCGGCGTCGTCGCCGCCGTCGGCCTCGGGGCGTTCGTCTACCGCACCCGGTTCGGCGTCATGCTGCGCGCCACCTCGCAGAACATGCGGATGGCCTCCGCGCTCGGCATCGACGTCAAGCGCGTGTACGTGCAGGCCTTCACGCTCGGCTGCCTCATGGCGGGCCTCGGCGGGGCCATCGTGGTGCCGATCCAGGGCGCCGTGCTCGGCATGGGCATCGACGCCCTCATCCTGGCCTTCGTCGTGGTCGTCATCGGCGGTCTCGGCAGCCTGGAGGGCGCGGCGGTCGGGGCGCTGATCGTGGGCTTCGTGCGCACGCTCGGCATCACCTACTTCGCCGAGGTCGAGCTGGCCGTGCTCTACCTCATCGCCGCCGTCGTCCTGTTCGTCCGACCGGCCGGCCTGTTCGCGCGGGCATGAGCCCGGCCGCCGCCCGCCGGTCGGCCGCGCCGCAGCTCGCCGCCGCCGCGCTCGTCCTGATCGGGCTGGTGGCCGTGCCGTGGCTGTTCTCCACGTTCCAGACGATCACCGTCTGCTACGGCCTGGTGTTCGCCATCGCCGCCCTCGGCTACAACCTCCTCCTCGGCTACACGGGCCTGCTCTCGTTCGGCCACTCCGCGTACTTCGGCATGGGCGCCTACACGGTGGCCCTGCTCGTGAAGTACATGGAGTGGACGAGCATGGAGGCCTTCGTGGTGGCCGGTGTGCTGGGGGCGGGGGCGGTGGCGGCGCTGTTCGGGATCGTGTGCGTGCGGTACACCCGCATCTTCTTCGGCATCCTCACGCTGGCGCTCTCCCAGGTGCTGTGGTCCCTCGCCCTCAAGCTGTTCTGGGTGACGGGCGGCACCGACGGGCTGCGGGTGCCGACGCCGAAGCTGTTCTTCTCGCTGCTCACGCCGGCGGAGGACAAGCTCGAGTTCCTCGCCTACCGCTACTACTACTACGTGCTGATCCTGTTCGTCGCCGCCACCGCCGTCATGTGGCTGATCGTGCACTCCCCCTTCGGCAAGGCGCTGCAGGCCATCCGTGACAACGAGACGCGCGCCGAGTTCGTCGGCGTGCAGGTGCGCCGGTATCGCTGGGTGGCCTTCGTCGTGTCGGGCGCGTTCACCGGGCTGGCGGGGGCGCTCTGGGTGCCGCTGAACGGCCTCACCACGCCGGACATCGTGTACTGGCCCTTCTCGGGCCGCATCGTGTTCTTCGTCGTCCTCGGCGGCTTCCGGACGTTCTGGGGGCCCATCGTCGGCGCCATGGCCTACAACTACCTCGAGACCTACGCCGTCGGCTACACGGTCTACTGGCAGCTCGTGCTCGGAATCGTCTTCGTGCTCATCGTGCTCACGCTGCCCCAGGGGCTGGCCGGCACGGCCGAGGGGCTCCTGCGCCGGATGCGCCGCCCGGCCCCGGCGACATGACCCTCCTCGCCACCCGCGGGCTCAGCAAGACCTTCGGCGCGCTGCGCGCCGTCGACAACGTCGACTTCACCGTCCGGCCCGGCGAGTTCCTCGCCCTCATCGGGTCGAACGGCGCCGGCAAGACGACCCTGGTCAACCTGATCAGCGGGCTCTTCCGCCCCGACGCCGGCCGCATCGAGTTCGAGGGCCGCGACGTCACCCAGCAGTCGGTGAACGAGCGGATCCGCACGGGCATCGCCCGCAGTTTCCAGCTGGTGAACCTCTTCGACCAGATGTCGGTGTTCGACAACGTCGCCCTCACCGTGTTCGCGCGCGAGCGCAAGACCCGGTCGCTCTTCGCGCTCGCCGACCGCGACGCGGCGGTGGCCGACGAGGCGGCCGCCATCCTGGCCCAGTTCGGCCTCGCCACCCGGGCGCGGATGGTCGCGGGCGGCCTCTCGCAGGGCGAGCGGAAGCTGCTCGACGTCGCCGTCGCCTACGCGCTGCGGCCGCGCCTCCTCTTCCTGGACGAGCCGACCAGCGGCGTCAGCACGCGGGAGAAGGCGCCCATCATGGACGTGGTCACCTCCGTCGTCCGCTCCCAGGGCATCACCGCGGTGGTCATCGAGCACGACATGGACGTCGTCTTCACCTACTCCGACCGGATCGTGGCCATGCATCAAGGGGCGATCCTCGCCGACGGCACCCCCGACGAGATCCGCCGCAACGACCAGGTCACGAGCACGCTCATCGGCACGGTGGCCCCGGCGTGACGGCGACGCCCGCGCTGCTCGAGCTGGACCGCATCGACACCTACCGGGGCGCCGCGCACGTGCTCCGCGCCGTCTCGATGCGCGTCGGGGAGGGCGAGGCGGTCTGCCTGGTCGGCCGGAACGGGGCGGGCAAGACGACCACGCTCGACAGCGCCCTGGGCCTGCTGCCCGTCCGCGCGGGCCGCGTCCTCTTCCGCGGGCAGGACGTCACCCGGCGGGCCGCGCACGACCGCGCGCGCCTGGGCATCGGTTACGCCCCGGAGGACGCCGGCATCTTCCCGGACCTGACCGTGGCCGAGAACCTCATGATCGGGAAGTGGCTCGCCCCCGACGGGCCCGGCACCGGCAGCGTCGTCGACGACCGCATGCGCGCGCTCTTCCCCGAGCTGGACGCGCTGGTCGACCGGCGCGGCCTCAACCTGTCCGGCGGCCAGAAGAAGATGGTGGCGGTGGCCCGCGCCATGGCGCTGGGCCCGTCCGTGCTCCTGCTCGACGAGCCGTTCGAGGGGCTGGCCCCCGTGGTCGTCACGCGGTTCGTGGACGCCGCCCGCAAGATCAAGGCGATGGGCGTCTCGCTGCTCATCGCGGAGTCCAACGTCACCAATGCCGCCCGTGTCGCCGACCGGCTGTACGCCATCGACCGCGGTGAGATCCTCTTCGAGGGCGAGCCGGCGCGCGCCCTCGAGCACGCCGAGGTCATGAAGACGCTGCGCGGCTGAGGAGGGTTCCGTCGATGCCCAAGCCCGAGCTCGAGTTCTTCTCGCCCGACCGCCTGCCCTGGGAGCCCGTCGCCGCCTCGCCGACCGCCGGCGTGGGCGGCGCCGGCGTGCGCCAGAAGATCCTGAGCCGCGATCCCGCGTCGGGCGACGTGACCCGGCTGCTGCGCTTCGACGCGGGCGTGGAGACCGCCGAGACGATCACCCACGACTTCTGGGAGGAGGTCTGGATCCTGGAGGGCGAGCTGCTCGACCTCGGCAAGCAGCAGACCTTCACCGCCGGCATGTACGCCTGCCGCCCGCCCGGCATGGTCCACGGCCCCTACCGCGTGGCGCGCGGCTGCACGACCCTCGAGATCCGCTACGGCAAGACCGCGTAGCCCATCGCTCACCCCAAGGAGACGGACGCCATGGCCAAGCTGAAGTTCGGAGCGTGGATTCCCACCTACGCGTGGAACGACCGGAAGGTCGGAGCGCAGAACGTCCGCAACATCCGGGCCTCCATCGAGAAGTGCGAGAAGTACGGCATCGACGTGTGGGTGATCGACCATCTCCTCTCCGCGCCCGGCCTCTATGGCCACGCGTGGCTGGAGCCGCTCAGCGTCCTCGCCTACGCGGCGGCGCGGACGGAGTCGGTGAAGCTCGCCACCGGCATCCTCGTCCTGCCCGTGCGCCACCCCGTGCTGCTGGCCAAGGAGATCTCCACGCTCTGCCACCTGTCGAACAACCGCTACATGTTCGGCGTGGGCCCGGGCTGGTACGCGCGCGAGTACGAGGTGACGGGCAGCCGGATCGAGGAGCGCGGGCGGCGGACGGACGAGATCATCGAGGCGGTGACGCTGCTGCTGACGCAGCCGAACGTCTCGTACTCGGGACGCTACTACGCGTTCAAGGACGTCACCATCGATCCGCGCCCGCCCCGGATGCCGACGATCTGGGTCTCCGGCGGGTCGCGCATCCCCGACCCCGACGAGCACGACGTGCCGGTGATCGCCAAGACTGTCATGGACCGGATCGTCCGGGCCGGCAACTGGCTCTCGCGCTGCTCCGGCACCCAGGAGTGGGTCAAGCGCGACTGGGGCCAGCTGCGCGAGCACGCCCCGAAGCTCGGCCGCGACCCGCGCACACTGACGTTCGGCCACTGCAACTTCATCCATCTCGTGGAGGAGAAGAGCCACGAGAAGGCGCTGGTGAAGTCGCGGGGACCCTTTCTCCGCACGATGGGCTCGCACCGCTCGTGGGAGCACCTGCAGGAGTGCTACATGGCGGGCTCCATCGACCGGATCAACTCGCGCATCCAGGACCTGGTCGACGCCGGCCTCAAGTACCTCGTGCTCGGGCCCGTGACCGAGGACCCGGCGCAGATCGACCTCCTGGCCAAGCGGGTCATGCCGGCCTTCCGATGAGCGCGGCGTGACCCACGTCGGCGCG
>JAICGY010000285.1 GCA_025922915.1 Candidatus Methylomirabilota bacterium
CTCGTCGGTCGCCTGGATGGCCTGGCCGCCGGGCGCCCACGTGGCGCCCGCGACGTGACCGGCCTCGTACTCCTCGCGGGTCCGGACGTCGAGGACGTAGAGGTTCTCCGCATCGGTGCGCGCCCGGCGCGCCGCCAGCTCCTCGGGCCCCACGAACCGGATGCCGTCCTCGGCCGCCACGCGCTCGGCGACCTTCGATGCCACGCGCCGGGACCGGGCGGAGGCGGCGGGCGGGCGCCGCTCGGCGCCGCGCTCGAGCGTCAGGCCGGCGAGCTCCCAGCCCATCGTGCCGTTCTGCAGGGCGACGACGGGGTTGGGCAGGCCCATCCGGCGCAGCGACTCCGCCCCCAGGTAGGAGCGGGTGCGCCCGCCGCAGTGGACGACGATCGTCGTCTCCGGCCGCTCGACGAGCTCCGTGATGCGGAGCACGAGCTCGCCGCCCGGCACGCTGACGGCGCCCGGGATGCAGCCCCGGTGGTACTCCTCCCACGTCCGCGAGTCCACGATCACCATGTCGTCGTTGCGGGCGATGCGGTCGGCGAGCTCGTGGGGCCGGACCTCGGGCGTGCGCAGCTCGTGGAGCACCCGCTCGCCGAAGACCTTGCTCGGCACGTTGAGGCCCTGGGCCAAGCGCCGGCCGGCGGCCCGCCACGCCGCCAGGCCGCCGGCAAGGGCGCGGACGTCGGTGTACCCCATCGCCGCCAGCGTGGGGCGCGCGAGATCGGCGAGCCGGCCGTCCTCGTCCACCAGCACGAGCGGCGTGGCGCGCGCGGTGACGAGCCCCGGCAGCCGGAGCTCGAGGAGCCGGCGCGGCAGGGAGGTCGCCCGGTAGACGTGGCCGCGCTCGTAGGCGCCGCGCTCGCGCAGGTCGAGCACGGCGTGCGGCCCGGATCCGGCCATGAGCGTGAGCAGGTCGTCGGCGGAGATCGTGGCGCGAGAGGTGGCCATGGCCGGATCAGCCTACCACGCCGGCCCCGCCGGGCGCCGGCGCGCGGCCGGGGTATAGTAGCCGCCGCGCGGAGGAGGACCGGCATGAGCATCGTGCGGCGCTTCGAGGCGGCGTTCAACCGGCAGGACGTGGACGGGCTGCTCGCCTGCTTCGCGCCCGACGCCACCTATCACGACAACTTCTTCGGCCTGCACGCGGGCGCGCCCGCCCTGCGCGGGATGTTCGAGCGGATGTTCCGCGAGGGCCGCGACTACCGCTGGACGATGGGCCTCGTCGTGGAGACGGCGACGGCGGCGGCGGCCGAGTGGTCCTTCGCCTACGTGGTGACCGACGCGCTCCCCCGCAGCGCCGGCCGGCCGGTTCGCTTCCGCGGGATGAGCGTGTTCGAGCTCGCCGGCGGCCGCATCGCCGCCTACCGCGAGTGCTTCGACACGGGGGTCGCGCTCCTGCAGCTGGGCTTCGAGCCGGAGGCGCTCGCCAAGGTCCTCCGCAAGCGCATCTGAGCGATCCGCTCCGGACCCGTCACGCCGCCGCCGGGCGGCGGACGGTCACCCGCCACACCGCGCGCGCCACGGGCACGGCGACGGCGGCGAGCGCGAGCGCCGTGAGCGTGGCCGCGATGGGGCGCTGGAGCAGGATCAGGATCCCGACGTCCGAGATGATGAGCGACTGGCGCAGCGCCCGCTCGGCGAGGGGACCCAGGACGAGGGCGAGCGTGAGCGCGGCGGGGGAGTAGTCCAGCTTCTTCATCGCGTACCCCAGCACGCCGAACACGAGCATCTGGCCCACGTCCCACACGCGGTTGTTGAGGGAGTAGGCCCCGGTGACGCAGAACACGATGATGAGCGGCATCAGGATCCCGTACGGCACCCGCAGCGCGCGGACGAAGACGGGGATGAAGGCGACGTTGAGCACGAGCAGCATGACGTTGGCCAGGTAGAGCGAGGCGATGAGCCCCCACACGAAGTCCGGGTTCTTCTCGAACAGCAGGGGACCGGGGCGCAGCCCCCACATCATGAGCCCGCCCATCATCACGGCGGTGGTGGCCGAGCCCGGGATGCCGAGGGTCAGCATCGGCACCAGCGCGCCCGCCGAGCCGGCGTTGTTCGCCGACTCCGGCGCCGCCACGCCCTCGATCGCGCCCTGGCCGAACTCCTCGGGGTGGCGCGAGAGCTTCTTCTCCACGGTGTAGGCGAGGAACGAGGCGATCGTCGGGCCGGCGCCGGGCAGCACGCCGACGAGGAAGCCGATGATCGTGCCGCGGACGATGGCCAGCCGTGACCGCACCCAGTCGGCGGCGGAGGGGAGCACGTCGCGGAGGCCGTATCGGCCGTGCAGGATCTCCGCCCGGGTGGCCTGCTCGGCGCCGACCAGCACCTCGCCCATGCCGAAGAGGCCGATCGCGACGGGCAGGAAGTCCACCCCGTCCAGCATGTCGGGGAGCCCGGCCGTGTAGCGGGCGTCGCCGGAGACGATGTCGATGCCGATCATGGACAGCATCAGCCCCAGCACCATGCTGATGTAGCCCTTCACCGCGTGGTCGCCGGTGAGCCCGGTCACCGTGGTGAGCCCGAGCAGCATCAGCGCGAAGGTCTCCGGCGGCCCGAAGGACAGCGCCCACCGCGCGAGCAGCGGGGCCATGCCCATCAGCAGCACGACGCCGACGCTGCCCGCGAGGAACGAGCCGATGGCCGCCATGCCGAGCGCGGGGCCGGCCCGGCCGCGCAGCGCCATCTGGTGGCCGTCGAGGCACGTCACGACGGAGGCCGACTCGCCGGGCGTGTTGATCAGGACCGACGTGATCGTGCCCCCGTACATCGACCCCGCGTAGAGCGCCGACAGCATGATGATGCCGGAGGTCGGCGACATGCCGAAGGTGAGCGGCAGGAGCAGGGCCACGCCGGACGCCGGACCGACGCCGGGCAGGGCGCCGATGAGGGTCCCCATCGTCACGCCCACCATCGCCATGAGGACGTTGAACGGCGTGAGGGCGATGGAGAAGCCGAGCGCCAGGTTGTGCAGCAGGTCCACGGGTCAGAAGCCGAGCACGCCGGTCGGGAAGGGCACCCGCAGCCACCACGTGAACACGGCCCAGTTGACGGTCGCCGTGCCGACGGCGACCCCGAGCGTCACCGGCCACGAGTGCCGCTCGAGGCCGCGCAGCAGCACGGCCAGGAAGAGCGCCGTGCCCGTGGCCATGCCGAGGACGGGCAGCAGCGCCACGAGGGCGACAGTGGCGGCCAGCACGGCGCCGAGGCGCACGGCGCCGTGCCCTCGCGGCACCGGGGCGGGGCCGGGGTCCCGGGCGCGGACCGCGCTCACGAGCAGCAGGCCGCCGAGACCGGTCAGGGCCGCCGCGAGCCAGACGGGGAGGAACCCGGACCCCGGCCCGTTCGCGTCCCAGTACGCATAGTCCCGGATCGCGACGGCGCCGTAGCCGGCGGCCAGCGCCAGCAGGAGCACCGCCGCGATCCGGTCCGCCTGGCGCACCGGCTACTTCTTGATGGCACCCAGGTTGGCGAGCACCTTCTCGTACTTGCTGTTGAGACCGTCCAGGTACTTGTTGGCCTCGTCGCCCGTCCAGTCCGTCGGGGTGAGGAGGTTCTTCTTGATGTACGCCTCCTGCCACCGCTGGCTCGTGACGACCTTCTTCAGGGTCTCCTGCCACCACCGGACGGCCTCGGCGCCCATGTCGGCGGGGCCGACCACGCCCCGGTACTGGTTCCAGTAGAACGTGTAGCCCTTCTCGGCGAACGTGGGGACGTCCTTCGCGTCCGCCATGCGCTTCTCGGCGGCGACCGCGAGGTTCCGCGCCTTGCCGGCCTCGACCTGGGCGATGACCTCGTTGGGGTTCTCGACGGCGGCGTCGACGTGGCCGCCCAGGAGCGCGGTCGTGACCTCACCGCCGGAGTTGAACGGCACGTACTTCACCTTGATGCCCGCCGCCTCCTCGAAGAGGTGGGTGAAGATGTGGTCCTCGGTGTTGGTGCCCGTGCCGCCGATCGTCAGCTTGGCGGGGCTGGCCTTGGCCGCCTTCACGAAGTCCTCGAGCGTCCGGTACGGCGAGTCGCTGCGAACCGAGAGCATCAGCTCGTCGACGGCGACGATCATGAGAATGGTCATCCCGTCCCGGTGGTTGGCGTTGATGCGCCCCTGGATCTTGCCCGACACGACGAACGGCGTGGCACCGGCCACGACGTGCGGGTTGCCCTTCTTGCCGACGAGGTAGTTGTAGCCGACGGCGCCGCTGCCTCCCGCCCGGTTGTTGACGGTGATCGGCTGCGGCGACCACTTGTTCTCGTCGATGATCGACACGATCATCCGCATCAGGTTGTCGGTGCCGCCCCCGGGGGCATAGGGCACCACGACCTCGATCGGCCGCGTGGGGTACTTGCCCTGGGCGAAGCCGGTGAGGGTGACGGTCGCGGTCGCGGTGAGCACGAGCGCGGTGGCGACGAGGGCGCGACGGCTCAGCATGGATGTCCTCCTCCTGCGGGTCGGATGCGTGCGGCCCGGATCCCGGGTGACGGCGGCGCGCTCGCGGTCCGGCCGGGCATCAGATGATCCCCTCCGCCCGGAGCGCGCGCTGCTCGGCCTCGCCGTAGCCCAGCTCGGTCAGGATGGCCGCGGTGTCCTGCCCGAGCAGTGGCGCCGGCCGCTCCACGGCTCCCGGCGTCTCCGAGAGCTTCACGGGCACGCCGAGCGCCTTGATGGGCCCCGCGCCCGGGTGCACCAGGTCCACGACCATGCCGCGCGCCAGGGTGTGCGGGTCGGCGAGCGTCTCCGCGTAGGTGGAGATGGGCCCCGACGGCACTCCCTCGCGCTCGAGCCGGTCGAGCCAGTGCCGGCGCGGCTGCGCGACGGTCGTCTTCTCGATCTCCGCGATCAGCGCCGCCCGGTGCCGCATGCGCTCGGCCCCCCCGGCGAAGCGCGGGTCGGCGGCCAGGTCCGGCCGCGCGATCGCGCGGCAGAGCCCCTCGAACAGCTTGTCGTTGTTCGCGCCCACGGTGAGCCAGCCGTCGGCGGCGCGAATCGCCTGGTAGGGAGCGGCCAGCCGGTGCGCGGAGCCGAGGGGCTTCGGCGCCCGTCCCGTCACCCAGTACTCGGTCGACTCCCACACGGTGAGGGCCAGCGCGGCCTCGAGCAGCGAGGTGTCCACGAGCTGTCCCTCGCCGGTGCGCTCGCGGTGCTCGAGCGCGCAGAGGATGCCGTAGGCGCCGAAGAGCCC
>JAICGY010000286.1 GCA_025922915.1 Candidatus Methylomirabilota bacterium
GGCAAGCTCGAGGGCGCGTGGCGCGACTGCGTCATCGTGGAGCGGCTGATCGGCGAGGCCGCCGAGCAGGCGTGACGCCCCCGCGGGTCACCGTCGCCGCCCCTCGCCCCTGAGCGCCCGCGCCTCGGGAGTGCGGAGGAGCCAGCCGACCGAGCCGACGGCCAGCAGTCCGGCCGCGCCGAGGCTCACGAAGGCCAGGCCCCAGGCCCCGGCGCCGCCGGCCGCGCCCCCGCGTAGATCCAGGATGGCGCCGAAGACGAGCGGCGCGAGGGCGCCCGCCCCGTATCCCGTCAGCGAGCGCAGCGCCAGCGCCGCGCCGCGGTACGCCGGCTCGACGACCTCCGTGATGGCCGTCGAGTAGATCGGCGAGTCGCCGAGGGCCGTGAAGCCGTAGACGAGCCCGACCACGACGACCAGCCAGACCGGCCCCGCGATCAGCCAGCCGAAGGCGAGCGAGCAGAGCGCGCTCGCCCCGGCCATGAGGAGCATCACCGGCGTGCGGCCCCAGCGGTCCGAGAGCGCGCCGGCGATGAGCGCCGCGAAGACGCCGGTGAGGTGGAACAGCGACGTCAGATAGGGGCCGAGCCCGCTGGCCCGCGTGAGGTCGGCGCCGGCGGCGACGAAGCAGGCGGCCAGGAACGCCGGCGTCCAGGTCCACATGCCGAGCAGCTCGTACGAGTGGAACGTGTACCCCGAGATCACCAGCATCGCCGGCCGGTTGCGCAGGACGGCGCCCGTGAAGCGCTGCCCGCCACTGCGCGGCGTGACCCGGTCCGGCGTGTCGCGCACCGCGAGCCAGGCGAGGGCGCCCCCGACGGTGGGGCCGAGACAGATCAGCACGAAGGCGAGACGGTACCCGCCGAGCGGGATGGCGAAGCCCGTCAGCACGAGCGCGAGGGCGACCCCCAGGGAGTGCCCGCCGAGGAACAGGCCCATGGCGCGCCCGCGGCGCTCCGAGGGCACGTTCTCCGCGATGAGCAGGATGCCGGTGGTGTAGGTGCCACCGAGCACGAGCGCCAGCAGCGTGTAGAGGACCAGGCCCGACCAGTAGTCGCGCGCGAGGAGGGCGAAGAGGGCCGAGCCCAGCGCGGAGGCGACGGTGCCCCACACGAAGACCCGCCGCGCGCCGATGCGGTCGGCCAGCTCCGAGCACGCCATCAGGGAGAGAGCGTAGGCGACCTGGAAGGCGGTCGCGATCGAGCCGGCCGCGGTGCCCGACATCCGCCACTCGACCTGCAGCACGGGCAGGGCGGCCGCGTACGCGATGTAGACCATGTACGCGCCCACGCGCGACACGCAGATGGCCAGCAGCCAGGGCTCGCCGCCGGCGGCGAGCCGCGGGGGGCGGCGAGAGGCGAGGGGAGCGGGCGGCACGGCGGCTCGACGATACACAATCCGTCCGGCGCGACCAACCGACGGCACGTGGAACCGGATGGAGGGCGCCGGGGACGGGATGGTTATACTTGAGACGTGGCCGAGCCGCGTCGCTACCAGCTGCAGAACGAGACCGCCAACCGCCTGATCGGGGAGCTCCTCGACGCCGCCGCGATCCCGCCCGAGCGTCGCGGGTGGTTCCAGCACCTGCTCACCACCGTGCTCAAGCTGCACGAGGACGGGGCGCCGCCGGGCGACCTCAAGATCACCAACGCGGCGCTGAAGGAGCTGCGGTACGCCTACAAGGTCTTCGCGCCGTACCGCGACGTCCGGAAGGTCACCGTGTTCGGGTCGGCGCGGACGCCCGCGGAGGCCGACGCGTCGCTGGCGGCGCGCGAGTTCGGGCGCGAGATGGTGGAGCGGGGCTGGATGGTCGTGACCGGGGCGGGGGCGGGGATCATGGGCGCCGCCCAGGAGGGGGCGGGCGGCGAGCAGTCCTTCGGGCTCAACATCCGCCTGCCGTTCGAGCAGGAGGCGAACCCGTGGATCGCCGCCGACCCGAAGCTCATCACGTTCAAGTACTTCTTCACCCGCAAGCTCTTCCTGGTGAAGGAGGCCAACGCGCTCGCCCTCTTCCCGGGCGGGTTCGGCACGATGGACGAGTGCTTCGAGGCGATGACGCTCATGCAGACCGGCAAGTCGACGATCGTGCCGGTGGTGCTCGTGGAGGCGGGGCCGAAGCCCTACTGGCGGATCTGGGACCGCTTCGTCCAGGGCGTGCTCGTGGAGCGCCGGCTGATCGAGCCGGACGACACCGCGTTCTACCGCATCGTGGACAGCCCCGAGGCCGCCGTGGAGGAGATCCTCGGCTTCTACCGGGTCTTCCACTCGGTCCGCATCGTGGGCGACAACCTGGTGTTCCGCGTGGCCCGCGCGCTCACCGAGGACGAGGTGGCGGGGCTCCAGCAGGCGTTCGAGGACGTCCTCAAGGGCCGCATCGACCAGGCCCCGGGACCGGTGCCGCAGGAGTTCAGCGAGTACCCCGAGCTGCCCCGGCTCATCGTGCCGTTCAACCGCAGCTCGTACAGCCGCCTGCGCCGCATGATCGACCACGTCAACGCCCTGGGCGGGGGCGGGGCGGGGGACGGCGAGGGCCCGAGCGGGACCACCGTCGCCTGACCCTACTCGGGCTCGGGGCGCTCCTCCACCCGCTGGCACTCGGTGCAGACCCAGGTCCGCATGACCACCTTGGTCCGGTCGTCACGGCGGAGGGTCCAGGGGATGACGGCGAGCCGCTGGCATCGCGCGCAGCGCTCCGGGGAGGCGCCGGGCGGCACCCGCGACGGCAGCCACGGCACCTTGGCCGGCATGGGGCGATGATACCAGCGATCGGCGGCGCCGCCGACCGGCCCGGGTAGAATACAGGCATGCGGCTCTTCCGCGTGGCGCTGGCCCAGATCAACCCGACCGTGGGCGACCTCGAGGGCAACGTCCGGAAGATCGTCGACGGCATCGACCGGGCGCGCCGGCTCGGCGCCCGCCTCGTCGCGTTCCCCGAGCTCGCCGTCACCGGCTACCCGCCGGAGGACCTGCTCTTCAAGTCCGCCTTCATCGAGGCGAACCTCCGGGCGGTGCAGGACGTGGCGGCGGCCAGCCGCGGGCTGACGGCGGTGGTCGGCTTCGTCGACAAGCGCGACGACATCCTGAACGCGGCCGCGATCCTCCACGACGGCGCGCTCGCCGCCGTCTATCACAAGCAGTACCTCCCGAACTACGGCGTCTTCGACGAGAACCGGTACTTCCAGGCCGGGCGGGAGGCGCCCGTGTTCGCGCTCGGCGAGACGTGCCTGGGCGTGAACATCTGCGAGGACATCTGGTACCCGACGGGCCCGACGACCCGGCAGGCGCTCGCCGGCGCCGAGCTGGTCGTGTCGATCAACAGCTCCCCGTACCACGCCGGCAAGGCGCTCTTCCGCGAGCGCATGGTGGCCACGCGGGCCGCCGACGACGTCGTCTGCGTGGCGTTCGTCAACACGGTGGGCGGGCAGGACGAGCTCGTGTTCGACGGCGGCAGCCTGATCGTGAACGAGCGCGGCGAGGTCGTCGCCCGCGGGCGGCAGTTCGTCGAGGACCTGGTGGTGGCCGACCTGGACCTGGACGCCGTCTTCCACGCCCGCCTGCACGACTCCCGCCGGCGCAAGGAGAAGCGCGAGCGCGCTTCCGACGCCACGCGGGTGACGCTGGCGCCGCTCCCCGCGCCGCCGGCGCCGCCGCTCGACCCGCGCGACGTCGTGCCGCTGGCGCCGGTGGACGAGATCCTCCAGGCGCTCGTCCTCGGCACGCGCGACTACGTGCAGAAGAACGGCTTCCGGCGGGTGGTCATCGGCCTGTCGGGCGGCATCGACTCCGCCCTCGTCGCCACCATCGCCGTCGAGGCGCTGGGCCGCGAGAACGTGACGGGCGTCACCATGCCGTCTCCGTACTCGTCGGCGGGGACGCGGCGGGACGCGCGCCGGCTGGCGAAGAACCTGGGGATCGAGTTCCTCACCCTGCCCATCACGCCCGTGTTCCGCGCCTTCCTCCGCGCGCTCGCGGGGCCGTTCAAGGGCCTCAAGGAGGACGTCACCGAGGAGAACATCCAGGCCCGCATCCGGGGAACCCTGCTGATGGCGCTCTCGAACAAGTTCGGCTGGCTGGTGCTCACCACCGGCAACAAGAGCGAGATCGCGGTCGGCTACTCCACGCTCTACGGGGACATGGCCGGCGGCTTCGCGGTGATCAAGGACGTGCCCAAGACCCTCGTGTACGAGGTGGCCCGCCACGTGAACGCCCGCGCCGGCCGCCCCCTGATCCCCGAGTCGGTCTTCGAGCGCCCGCCCTCCGCCGAGCTCCGCCCCGACCAGACCGATCAGGACAGCCTGCCGCCCTATCCCGAGCTCGACGCCATCCTCGAGGCCTACGTGGAAGAGGACCGCGGCGTGGCCGATCTCGTCGCGCGCGGCTTCCCCGAGGAGACGGTGCGCCGGGTGGTCCGGATGGTGGACGGCAACGAGTACAAGCGCCGTCAGGGGCCGATCGGCGTCAAGATCACCCCGCGCGCCTTCGGGCGCGACTGGCGGCTGCCGATCGTCAACCGCTTCCGCGACCGCTGAGGCGCCGCCGCCCGCCGCTCAGCCGGCGACGGGCTGCCCGACCTCCAGCCGCTCCAGCATCGCCCCCAGCAGCTCGGCCTCATGGCGGAGCATCCCGCGGAACCGCCGGTGATCGGTGCGCGGGATCTCGATCGTCAGCTCGCGGAGCCGCCGCGCCAGCACTTCCGACAGCAGCCGCTGCTCTTCCCACTCGAGCGTCAGCGTGGTCATCGGTTCTCCTCCCCCGTGCGTGTGACATCGGACGGCGGCCGGGAAGGCCGCGGGAGAGAGGAGGCGGTCAGTGGTCGCCGGACGCAGCCTCGGCGGGCGTCGCCGGCGGCAGACGCCGCGAGTGGAAGGCTTCACGGCCGAGCCGGGGAACGGGCGAGAGCCGGGGGACGGGGGCGTGGACCCGGGGCTCCGGGAGCACGTCGTACCGCACGGGCGGCACCACGGCCGGCAGCGCCGTGACCCGGAGACGATGGCCCCGGACCGCGTCCACCGTGTCTCCGGCGTCGAAGCACACGGCGCCGGGCATCAGCGGGTTGGCGAAGTCCAGCGCCACGTACAGGGCGACCAGGAGCACGAGCCGGCCCGGCATGGCGCGCATTCTACCCCGATCGGACGGGGCCGGGGGAGTGTGGGGGGCCGGCCGGCCCCCCACGGATCCC
>JAICGY010000287.1 GCA_025922915.1 Candidatus Methylomirabilota bacterium
CCTCGGCCACGATGACGGCGAGGATGGCGAGGATCGAGCCGATGACGACCAGACCGCCGACGACGACGAGGCGCGCGGCCCAGCGGTCGAGGAGCTGCCGCCGGCGCGTGCGGGCGCCGACGGCAGCGAGGGGGCGGAGCGTCCCGGCGGTGACCGCCACCTACAGGACCTTGTTCAGCTCTTCCTTGGCGATGGAGACCGGGATCGGGAAGTAGCCGTCCTTCACGACGACCTCCTGGCCCTCCTTCGACAGGACCAGCCGGAGGAACTCGCGCGTGAGCGGGTCGATGGGCTTCCCCGGGGCCTTGTTGACGTAGACGTACAGGAAGCGGGCGAGCGGGTAGGTGCCCGCGTACGCGTTGTCGGCCGTCGCCTCCACGCAGCGGCCACCCGTCTTCTCGGCCACCGGGATCGCGCGGACGCCGGCCGTCGCGTAGCCGATGCCGCTGTAGCCCATGGCGTGGCGGTCGACGGTGACGCCCTGGACCACCGAGGCCGAGCCCGGCTGCTCCTTCACGACGTCCTTGTAGTCGCCGTTCTTGAGCGCGTGCTCCTTGAAGTAGCCGTACGTGCCGGAGGCGGAGTTGCGGCCGTAGAGGCTGATCGGCCGGCTCGCCCACTCGCCGGTAAGGCCGAGCTGGCCCCACGTGCGCACGTCCTCCCGGTGGCCGAGCCGTCGCGACTTGGAGAAGACCGCGTCCACCTGCGCCAGCGACAGGCACTTGACGGGGTTGTCCTTGTTGACGAAGACGGCCAGCGCGTCCACGGCCGTCCGGATCGGCGTGGGCTTGTAGCCGTACTTCTTCTCGAACTGGTCGATCTCGGTCCCCTTCATCGGGCGCGACATCGGCCCGAGCTGGGCGGTGCCGGAGATCAGGGCGGGCGGCGCGGTCGAGGAGCCCTTGCCCTCGATCTGGATCCGCGCGTTCGGGTAGAACTTGTTGAAGTTCTCCGCCCAGAGCGTCATGAGGTTGTTGAGCGTGTCCGAGCCCACGCTGGAGATGTTGCCGCTCACGCCGCTGGCCGCCGTGTAGGCGGGCAAGGCCGGATCCACCTTCACCTGGGCGGTGCCGATCCCTGCGATCATCAGCAGCGCCACCGTCGCGATCGCCCCGATCCCTCGCTTCATCATTCCGTCCTCCATGCTGGTCCTCACGGTGCACCTCTCGTGTGTCGCCGGCGTGACATTGGTGTTACGGGAGTGTTACGGCCCCTCCGGCTCGCGGAACCGGTACCCCACGCCCCGCACGGTCTCGATGGCGGGCGCCGGCAGCCTCGCGGCCGCGAACTTTCCGCGCAGGCGCGCCAGGTGGACGTCGACCGTCCGCGGCTCGACGAAGCCATCGCGGCCCCAGACGGCGTCGAGCAGGTCCTCGCGCCCGAAGACGCGGCCGGGGCTTCCGGCCAGGATCGCCAGCAGCTCGAACTCCCTGGGCGTCAGCTCGATCGACCGCCCGCGCATCCGGACCTGGAAGCGGTAGCGGTCGACCTCGAGGTCCCCGATCCTCACGACGGCCTTGCCGTCGAGGGCGGGCGACCGGCCCCGCCGGGTGACCGCCCGGATGCGGGCCAGGAGCTCGCGGATCGAGAACGGCTTGGTCACGTAGTCGTCGGCGCCGACCTCGAAGCCGAGCACCTTGTCGCCCTCCTCGGCGCGCCCGGTGACCATGATCACGGGGACGGCCGCGGTCCCGGGGTCCTCCTTCAGCCGCCGGCAGACCTCCCACCCGTTGAGGTGGGGGACCATGATGTCCAGGAGCACGACGTCGGGCCGGCGCTCGCGCGCGTGGCGGAGCGCGTCGGCACCGCTCGCGGCGAGGACGACCTCGTAGCCCTCGCGGGCGAGGTTGAAGCGCAGCAGGGCGGCGACGTCGGTCTCGTCCTCGACCACCAGGACACGCCCCCGGGTTCGCTCGCCCATCTCGGTCGCAATGTGAGGGCCAGGGGTTACGGGACGATGACGGCCGGGGAACAATTTCGTCACGCCGGGCCGCCGGGGCTCCATCCGGGGAGCACAGTCCGATCCCTGGCCTGTGTCACGCGCCGACGATCGGCGCGCCCGGCTGGGTCCGCGTCACGGCGACGACGCCGGGACGCGGGGGCTGGGTGCCGTCCGGCCACGTGCTGATCGGCGCGGCCAGCGACCCGCCCTCGCCCGGGTGCTGGATCGAGCAGAAGAGCGTATCGTTGTCCGGCGTGAAGTCGAGCGAGGCCACCTCGCAGCCGCGGGGCCCGCTGAGGAGCTGGCGGACGAAGCCGCGCTGCTCGCCCTCGGTCGGGACGGCGAAGATCCCGTCGTGCGCGCCGAGCGAGCCGGGCTGACCGTCGGTGGCGATCCACAGGTTCCCGCGGCGGTCGAACGCGATGTTGTCCGGGTTGGCGATCGCGCTCACCTGGCCGGGGTCGAAGCCGGCGAAGTAGGTCGCGTGCGCCGGGTCGCGCGGGTCGCCGCACAGCATGAAGATCTCCCAGGTGAACGTCCCGGCCGCGTGGTCCTCGCCGGCCTCGGTGAGCTCGATGACGTGGCCGAAGCGGTTGCCGGCGCGCGGGTTGGCGGCGTCGACGTCCGGCTGGCCGCTGGCGCCCCGGCGCGTGTTGTTCGTCATCACGCAGTACACCTTGCCGTTGACCGGGTTCGTCTCGATGTCCTCGGGCCGGTCCATCCTCGTGGCGCCGACGGCGTCGGCCGCCCCGCGCGTGTTGATGAGCACCTCGGCCTGGCTCCAGGCGGCCAGGGCGCCCACGCCCGCCACCAGCGGGATCCACGTCCCGGTTCCGTCGTCGTCGAAGCGGGCCACGTGCAGCGTGCCGTGGTCGAGCAGCCCGAAGTTGGCCTCGCGCCGAGAGCTCACCCGGCCGCCGCTGACGAACTTGTAGACGTAGTCGAAGCGCTCGTCGTCCCCCGTGTAGACGACCACGCGCCCGTCGGCCGCGAGCACCGCCGTGGCCGCCTCGTGCTTGAGCCGCCCCAGCGCCGTCCGCTTCCTCGGCACCCAGGCGGGATCGTAGGGATCGATCTCGACTACCCAGCCGAACCGGAACGGCTCGTTGGGCTCCCGCGAGACGTCGAAGCGGTCGTGGAAGTCCTCCCATCGCCGCTCGCTGGCGCCGCCGGGCAGGCCGTAGCGCAAGTGGATCGCCTGGCGGGGGTCGGCGCTCGGCAGCCCATCGCTGTTGGCGAAGTACTGGTTGAAGTTCTCCTCGCACGTGAGCAGCGTCCCCCACGGCGTCTTGCCGCCGCCGCAGTTGTTCAGCATGCCGCGGACGCGCGTGCCCGTCGGGTCGTCGGACACCCGGAGCCACCCGTGGCCCGCCGCCGGCCCCGTCAGCGCCATCTCGGTCTCGCCGGTGATGCGCCGGTTGAGGGGGGAGGCGGTCACCGCTCGCCAGCCGCCGCCGGGTACCCGCGTGATCTCGACCACCGAGAGGCCGTGGGCGGCGAGCTCGACGTCGACCTGGTCGCGCCCGGGGCTGCCCGCCTCGTACCCGGGGAACATCAGCTCGGGGTTCGTGTACTCGTGGTTGACCGTCAGCAGGCCGCGGCTGGCGCTGCGGGCGCGGAACCGCGGGAGCGGGAAGAACCCGACGAAGTCGGCATTGTAGCCGACCTGGCGCGCCTGCGCGGCCGCGCTCTGCGCGGCGACGTCGAAGGTTGGGGAGTCAGGGAACAGCGGGTCGCCCCACCGCAGCAAGACGTCGGCCGCGTAGCCGTCGGCGGTGACGACGGTGTCCTCCGTGCCCGGGCTGATCGGGGTGAAGGTCAGCCCGTCCAGCGCCGCCTGCGTCCGTCCCCAGCCGAGCAGGGACGGCCCCGCCACCAGCAGCGGCACCGCCGCCAGTGCCCCCTTGACGAACGATCGCCGGGCGACCCGTCGCGCCAGCACCGCCTCGAAGGTCTCGCCGCGAGCCGCCTGCCCGTCCGTGTGACCTGTTGCCGCCATGAGAGCCTCCTCTCCGCGTGCGGGAATGTCGATGCAGGCGGCACGGTACCGCCCGCCCGTCGCGCGGGGATGACGGCGGCGTGAAGAGTCGGCTACGGAAGCGGGGGGGCCTGGAGCCCGGCGGCGTGCGCTTCGCCGAACCCGTCGCGGAGGCGGGCCGCGATCTGGTCACGCACCCGGCGGAACACCGCCAGGCGCTGCTCCTCGTCGCCGGTGGCCGCCGAGGGGTCCTCGAAGCTCCAGTGCAGGCGCGTCGCGCCGCCGGGGAATACCGGGCACCGCTCGCTGGCGCGGTCGCAGACGGTGACGACGAAGTCCCAGCGCTCCGCCAGGAAGCGGTCGAGCGTCTTCGAGGCGTGCGACCGGATGTCGATGCCGAGCTCGTCCATCGCCCGGATGGCGAGCGGGTGCACGCGCGTCGCCTCCGTCCCGGCGCTCGCGGTCTCGAACCGGTCCCCGGCCTGGTGGCGGAGGAGCCCCTCGGCCATCTGGCTCCGGGCCGAGTTGTGGGTGCAGACGAACAGGACGCGGCGCCGGGTCATGGCCGCGTCGCGGCGGGCAGCGTGAAGCGCACGGTGGTACCGCGCCCCTCCGCGCTCTCGATCCGGAGCTCGCCGCCGTGGGCGAGGACGAGGTGCTTCACGATGGCCAGGCCGAGCCCGGTGCCGCCCAGCTCGCGCGAGCGGGCCTTGTCGACCCGGTAGAAGCGCTCCGTGATGCGCGGCAGGTCGGCGCGCGGGATGCCGACCCCGGTGTCGGCGACGACCACCTCCACCCGCGCGCCCTCGAGCGGGCGGGCGCCGATGCTGACGGTGCCGTCCCGGGGCGTGTACTTCACCGCGTTGTCGACGAGGTTGATCAGGATCTGGGCCAGCCGGTCGTGGTCGGCCCGGACGGCGGGCTGGTCGGCCGGGAGGTCGGTGCGCAGGGCGACGCCGCCACTGTCCGCGCGCCGGCGGATGATGGCGAGCACGGAGTCGAGGACGTCGTCGAGCCCGACGGCCTCCGTCTGCAGCGTCACCTTCCCCAGCTCGATGTTGGAGAGATCGGTCAGGTCGCCGAGCAGCCGGCCCAGCCGCTCCGTGTGACGGAAGGCGATGTCCAGGAACTTGCGGGCCTGCTCCGGCTCCTCGAGGCCGCCGCCCAGCAGGGTCTCGAGATAGCCCTGGATGGCGGTCAGCGGCGTGCGGAGCTCGTGGGAGACGTTGGCGACGAACTC